>CAZYBX010000017.1:0-14567 GCA_964645565.1 uncultured Planctomycetia bacterium
ATAGTCTCACCTTTAATCAAAGACGAACATTTTGAATCTATGTATGCCCCGAATACCGGCCTGCGGCCGTGCCGAGACGGGCGGGCATAAAAAATCCCAAGCGGATTACTTGGGATTTTCTTTTAATATCTTATTGTAACGTTCCTGTTTTTAGGTGCTTATTTCCGTGACATAATTTCCTTTTTCAGTTTCTCTAATTCATTTTTAATTTCTTTTATTATTTTTCTTGAAGCAGCGGCTATAAACGCTCCTATGAGCAATGCAAAAGCCATATGCCATGATAGTAGCGCATCTTGTACTTTGCCAACCGAAGTAGCATAAAATCCTACGAATAGCATAAAAATGAAGCCTAAGAATAAAATTATTACAGAAACCCATGTATTTTTTTTCATATAACGTGCCTTTCTTACCATCCCGTTTTAATGATGCGATATTATGGCGTGTGATTTACTTTTTTAATTCCTCATTTATTCTATCGAAATAATCGCCGAGAGACTCCTCAAGTTTTTCTCTTCCTTTGTCAATGACATCTCCCTGGTCGGCAATATCAGATAGTGTCAAAGCGCCTCCTAAAAGCATTAAACCTGCTCCTAATGGTGCACTACCACCACCCAGTATGAGGGCACCTCCTGCCCCAGTCAATACCATTCCAGTCCAACCTTTCCAGCCCCATAAACCAAGAGGATCAACCCAATTTACTGGATCGTTATAGCAATACGTATACAAATTCGGTCCATCTATGGGCCCCATTGGGTCCATTGACATAAACCTGCCAAGCTCCTGATTGTTCCATCGGGTGGACTATTGCATTTTCCCTTTGAGAATGAGCAAAATAGAAATCACTACACGAAAAATCTGGCTTTTAAGCCGTATCTTTTCTTAACGTTTTAAGTTTACCATACTCAAAGAACGAAATCAACGGGAAAGCCCAGAACTGCCCCGCCTCGGCCGGCACAGCCACAGCACCACAAAAGACACGGAGTGGCTTTGCCTGTGTCCCCGCCTTCGCCATTGTAGAAATTCATAGTAGTTAAGCTACGGCGGGTCCACGCCCCTCGCCGTCTGCCTTGTAATCTGCCACGGCTCGGGCCCGGCCGAGGCCCCGGGCCGACATCCAGAGTCCAAAAATTGCCCGCGCCCAATTTTTGGACTCATGGTTGTTCTTTTTATCCCTTGTTCTCTCTGGGGTGGCAGCGCCGGTGCATTTCTTTTAAGTCTAAGAAATACAAGTAGTTAGGAAAGTTGTTGCTAAATCAAGGCACCAATGGTATAATGAAACCCTAGGATTGTACAAAGTAGGCATGTATTTATACATAAAAAATGATGTTAAATATACTTGACAAAACATAAAAAATAATGTATACTTAATATGGGTATGAAAGCTATATATTATGAAGATACGAAAAGGCATAAACCAGCCAAGGATTTTATAAATCAGTTTGATGACAAAACACGCGCAAAGATATTGGCGCGGGTGACTTATTTAGAAGATCATTGGAGAGAAATTAGGCGGCCCTTAGTCGATAAGATAGATAAGGATTTATATGAATTGCGCGTTGAGTTTGCTTGGAATAATGTAAGAGTTATTTATGCATATATGTTTAAAGATCGTATTGTCTTATTACACGGATTGCAAAAAAAGGCCGATAGAATACCGGAAAATGACAAGTTAATCGCAAGGAAAAGGATGCTAGATTTTCAAATTAGATATAATGAAGGCAAAATCAAATTGAGATAGATATGAGAGGTGATAAAAATGAAAAAAAGAATAATTCCTGAATCTGTTAGTCAGCATATAGAAGAGGAATATAAGAAAAGCCCGGAATTCAGAAAGGCTTATGATGAAGAAGTGCTGAGGTTGAAAATTGCCTATAAGATTATTCAACTTCGAAAAACAAGACATTTAACTCAACGCGAACTTGCGAAAAAAGCTGGTACTTCTCAGCAAAATATTTCACGGCTTGAGGATTCAGGAAATACTCAAATTACATTGCATACACTTGTTAAACTTTCTAGAGCCTTAAAAGCACGACTTAGCATAGATCTAGTACCTCAAGAATAATACTTCAGATTTGCCTGCCTAGTGTATATAATTTTTCTAGAAGTTACTTGACAAATGACTAATCATATGATAAACTATATTTGAAACGAATGAGGATTAATGACAGACAAAGAAATTGCCGCGAAGATAAGAGAGTATCGGCAAAAAAATAATTTAACCCAGGAGCAACTAGCAAGACGCTTAGATATCCCCGCAATCACAATTTCGAGATGGGAACGAGGCCAGAACATCTCGAATGCTTACCGAAAGATTCTTAGACAAGCTGGGGTAATCTAAAAAATTTTTACCCTAAAACTAATCATTTGATTAGTCATATGAACAGAATAACAACCCAAACAACAAAAACTCTCATCATATCATTCCTGGTTAGCCTTAATGTCTGTATATGGCATGAAGCCTTAGACGATGTGTTTTTCTATAAGATAGCTTTGTTTATTATGCTTGTTATTCTTGGTCTCTGTCTGTATAAGGATAAGTCTCATGGGAAGGGAAGAAAACCCTAAAAAACTGGAAGAGTATTTTTCGGAATTCTACGATAGCCTAAAATTAAGAGGCTATTCCAAAAACCATATCTTTTGTTACGGAAGCACGATCAGGCAGTTTATCACATTCGCTTCAAGGCAGCTTGTTTTCTATCCTCATGAAGTTCGTAGCTCTCTTTTTTCCGATTTTCAAGATGCTCTATATAAGGAAAGGGATTTTAAGGAAAGAACCGTGAGAATCTATGCAAACAGGATAAAAGAATTCCTGAGATACCTGGCGCGTAATAACGTAAAAGTCATAACGGACTTTGATGCCCTGCCTAAGTCCAAACCGAAAGAGGAACGCCTGAGGAGGTATTATACTTTTGAGGATCTTCTTAAACGATATATAGCTATTCGGCGAAAGTGGATATCCTATTCCTATTCAAACCAGCTCAGGAAGCATCTTACCATGTTCTTTCGGTATTTACGAATACAAGGCATAAAAAATGTCTATTCTGTAACGGAAGGTGCTGTCCTTAAGTATAGAGATTTTCTATGGAGCGAGCTAAAGGAAGGAAAGGAAAGCGCCATAGTTGCCGAAAGCCAAATCGATAGGCTAAGGATCATTAACGATTTCTTTAAATTTTTGTACCGTGAAAGAATCATAGAAAAAGTGCCTTGTTTTGACATCGACTGGAAAGCCTATTTTAAAAGAATAAGAGAAGAGGCAAAGACCTTGCTCAAGCCCGATAGATACCGTGACTGGGTGCCTCATAAACTAAAGGAACTCATTCAAAAATTCATCAATTATGAATTACAAAAAGGAAAATCCCTAAGAACAGTGGATGTGTACAAGAAAACCTTAAAAGTATTCTTTGACTTTTTGGATAAAAAAGGCATTTCTTCTATAGAACAGGTTACCAAAAGGACCCTGCTTGATTATTATACGTACCTGGTAACGTATAAAGGAATACGGGGAAAGGGCATATCAGGCGCGACAAGAGCGCATCTCCTTTTCTCGGTTAAGACATTCTTCCGCTTTTTGGCAAGGTTCGACTTTATTTCAAAAGACCCGACCCACGACATAGAGCCGATAAAGGAAGAAAATGGCCTCCCTAAAGACTACATGGACGAAAAGGAAATGCTAAAGGTGCTGGATGAGCCTAACATAAATAATACCTTAGGATTAAGGGACAGGGCCATTATGGAAGTCCTTTTCTCAAGCGGTATCAGGAAAAACGAACTCTGCCATATCGATTTAAAAGACATCGACTATCATGAAGGAATGCTGCGTATATGCTACCCCAAAGGCGGATCCAATTACCAGCGCGTCATTCCGATAGGCGATATGGCCCTAAGCTATATTAAGCTATACATAGAAAGAGCCCGCCCACAACTGGAAAACGGAGAACCCACACAAGCCTTATTTATCTCTAAAAGAGGCCACAGGATAAGCAAAGACATGCCTCTTGTCATAGTTAAAAAATACTCGTACGAAGCAGGCATACGAAAAAATATAACAGTACATTCATTCAGGGTCAGTTGCGCAACTTTAATGCTAAAGAATAAAGCCGGCCTCAGACACGTACAAGAACAGCTAGGCCATAGGCGCATAACAAGCACGCAAGTTTACACCCGGCTCTGCCCCTTAGACTTAAAAGAAATGCACCGGCGCTGCCACCCCAGAGAGAATAAGGAGTAAAAAGAACAGCCATGCGTCCAAAAATTGGGCGCGGGCAATTTTTGGACTCTGGATGTCGGCCTGTGGCCTCGGCCGGGCCCGACCCCGAAGGTAGAGCTTCCAAGAAGTTTCTTCATTCGGGGGAGGGCCGTGGACCCGGCGAAGCATAACTACCACGATACTCTACTACGGCGAAGCCGGGGACACAGGCAAAGCCACCCCATGTCTTTCGTGGTGCTGTGGCTGTGCCGGCCGAGGCGGGGCAGTTCAGGGCTTTCTCATTGATTTAGTTCTTTGAGTATGGTAAACTTGAAGCGTTAAGAAAAGATACGGCTTAAAAGCCAGATTTTTTGTGTAGTAATTTTCATTTTGCTCATTCTCAAAGGGGAAATGTAACAGTCCACCCGATGGAACCACCCGGCCCTGGGGCGCTTCATGAGCCCGGATCCGCTGGGTTTTGTCGATGGACCAAATCTGTATACATATTGCGAAAACTCTCCGTTAAACAAAATTGATCCCTTAGGATATATATGGAAAAAGCCCTATTCAACAATTCCAAGTGAACTAGGTAATCTGGCAAAAGACGCTGATGACATGTTTGGTTCCGACGACAAAGCCAAACATAAATATGTGTCAAAAGAACTAAGTGACGCATATGATCCTGCAACTGCCCTCGCTATTGGTATCGCAAAAGAACTAAAAGATTTATTAGATAATGATCCAACGACCCATCCCGAGTTGGAAGATTTGAAAGCGGATATTGAGGGTATCATGGAGGATTTGAAGGAGGATTGGGAGCAGATAAAAGAGAAAATACGCGATTTATTCAAAAAGTAAGCAAAGACTGAATGAGGGGCTGGAATGAAGAAAATGCTAATAGTATTTATATTCTTTATTGCTGGATGTGTCAATTCTAGTCAAGGCATGGAGAAAGCCAAATTAGCATCAGAAAGTAAAATACAGAGTGTAGTGGCTATGTTTCGGTTGTCTGACGATCCTCTGAATGGTAACAGTGCTAAAAGTTATATCATTTCGCTAAGAAATACAAGCCGTTCTGACTTAACCAAATGTAAGTTGTTTATTAATAATGCATACTCTGCGGAACTGAAGAATCTTAAATATACAACTTTTTTAGCCACTAAGAACTTGTCTAATAACATGTTAGCGCCGGGTCAAAAAATAGACTTTATTTTTTCACATGATGTTGATAATTTTAGGGCGTTTAAGACGGATGAAGGTTTATTTTTAAAACCCGATGTTATACCCAGCAATCTAAAATTAACGTGTTCAGAAGGCGCGGCAGAGTGGATATTGCCCAAATAAAAAATTTGCAGAAAATTAATGGGTTATCAATAGGCGGGGAACGTGTAATGATCCCATTAGTCAAACACTTTTAACTCATAAATCCGCAGGAGGCGCTTGATCGACATCTGGTGCAGAACCTCGGGATCGCTGGTTTCCTTGGTTTTTTGTTTTTGAGGGTATAAATGAGATTTGAATATATCTGGTGCGGAGGGGGGGAGTTGAACCCCCAAGACCTTGCGGCCACTAGGTCCTGAACCTAGCGCGTTTGCCAGTTCCGCCACTTCCGCATTTATATAAATTGCTTTGCTATTTCTTTTTTTCTTGTTAAGCAGGGTAAGTTATCTTTGTAATATAAGTACTTTAGTAAAATACGAGATTTGGTCTTGCCGTAACTTAATTCTTTTGTTTTGCCATGGCCGTTAGATAAATTACCTTTTATTCCCGATAAATCATATACCTTCCTATTGATCCACGCAAGATAAATCGGACTAGCGGAAGCAAAGCGTGTGTATAGCCTAACGCTATTTTTAAAAACACTATCATTATATACTCTTATGGACCCATCCCCATCAAGGTTGCCGCGAAGAAAATCAAAAAAATATTTATCAGGTATTTTTAATTCTCCTATAGTACATGACTTGTTAACCGTTAGACCTATTTTTATTAACCAGTTGTAAAAAGTAACGCTACCAATCTGTATGCGTGAATATGATTTGCTACAAGACCCGGAAGGTTTTTTGCCTATTTTGTTATTTATCTTTAGTATTTTTTTAAGAATGTTAATCAACTCAATATCATTTGATGTAAAATCAATATGTCTCCCATCTTTTGAGAGATTGCCATCTGTGGCAATAAGACCAACCACGTATGCTAACTTCTTAGACCACCTTATTTTGGTTAGGTTTTTTGGTCTCATTTTTTGCTAACGATAACTGGTTTCAAGTATACTGGAAAAATATATTATTGTCAATTCAAAAATCCCCTTTGTAAACACACCTTTTATACGTCAAGATATAAATCTTGATTAATAATGTAATTTTGATATAATATAATGCCCTTATGGGAAATGAGACTGTTGCGACAAACAGACGGGCGAGACACGATTATACCATTCTTGAGAGCTTCGAAGTGGGCGTAGAACTTAGGGGAACGGAAGTAAAGTCCCTGCGCGCACATAAAGCGAGCCTTAGCGAGAGCTATGCGAGGATAGATAACGGAGAGCTCTTTCTCTGCAGTATGCATATAAGCCCTTATGAATACGGAAGTTATACAAATGTCGATCCGGTAAGAAAAAGAAAACTTCTGGCTCATAAAAAGGAAATAGTAAAATTGATGGGCTATGTCTCTCAGAAGGGGATGACTTTGATCCCCCTGAAGGTATATTTCAAGCGGGGCATGGCAAAGGTCGAGCTCGCGCTGGCTAAAGGGAAGAGGCAGTTCGATAAGCGGGACGCGATCAGGAAGCGCGAGGCAAGGCGCGACGTCGAGCGCCACTTTCGCGGGAAGACGAACGTGTAATAAATGGGGGTGAAAGGTTTCGACTTATACCGGCACCTTAAGGAGTGCATGCCGAGGTTGTCAGGAGGCCTCGTAAAACACCTGGCAATAAAATTAAATGCTAACGATCAGTTAGCCCTCGCCGCTTAATAGCGGCGAAGTCACCCGGCCGGTTTCCTGGGAGGCCGGAGTGGCTACCGGATGCAGGATAGTCCCGATGCTCTTGCTTTTGGGGCGCGGGGCGAAACTCTAAAAAGCTGGCTGTCTGGGTATCCTGCTTATCGGAGACTCGAACGGCGAGATCGAGAAGATAAGAAAAGCATGTAGCATCTTCTAAGTTGTGGTTTAAGGACGGCGGTTCGAGTCCGCCCACCTCCACCATATTTGACAAGGCGTGTGGAGCAAGCCTGGACTCGCAGCCGGCGGTTCTTGAGCAGCGCGCTTTAGCGTGCTGCGAAATCCCGCCACGCGCAGCATGGCGGGAGAGTCCGCCCACCTCCACCATCATTAAGTAAATTATGAGAAATAAACTGATATTTTTGAGTGTATTGATCGGCGTGATGTGTGCCTCGCTTCCGTCGTTCGCCTATCACATAAAAGGGCTGGAAAGAGAGATCGAGGCGCAGGACATAACGATCAACGGCAAAAAGTATGTATTATTGATCGACATATGCGACGCGAACGGGATAGATTGGGATTGGGACAGTGTAGCGCGTAAGGTCACATTGACAAAAGAAGGGCGCAAGGCTGTCTTACTGCTGGGAAGCAGGTACTATTTTGCCGGCGGATCGATCAAGCAGACGACCGCGCCGGTCCTTATAAAAAATGGTTCCGTTTATGTGCCTCTCAAATTTGCCAGGTCTGACATCGGCCGGTTGTTTGAGTTGAGCAAAAAATATAGTATTACGCATACTGATACCAAAGCGGCCGCGAAAAAAGAGACAAAAGAGGCCGGGCTCCCCGCTGAAAAAAGGTATAAGATCAAAAAAATAGTCATAGACCCCGGCCACGGAGGTAAGGATCCCGGGGCAGTAAGCAGGTCGGGGCTTTACGAAAAGGATGTCGTTCTGGATGTGTCGCTCAGGCTCAAAAAAATACTGGAGGGGCAGGGGATAGATGTAGTGATGACGAGGAGTTCCGACGTCTTTATCCCGCTCGGCAATAGGACAAAGATCGCCAACGACAAAAAGGCGGACCTATTCGTAAGCATCCACGCCAATGCCAACAGGCGCCGCTGGGTCAACGGTTTCGAGGTCTATTGCCTTTCCGAAAAGGCCACAGACGATAACGCCAGGGCGTTGGCGGCGTCTGAAAATTCGGTTTTAAAGTGCGAAGAGGGTTCTATTGTCAACGGCTCGAAAGTGACCGAGGCCATTGTCTGGGACCTGCAGTTCGATGAGCATAGAAAAGAATCTATCGAGCTGGCGGGATTGATATACCGGGGGGTCGACAAAGAGATAGGAGTGAAGAGCGATAAAGTGAGAGGCGCGAGGTTTTATGTGCTTAAGGGGACCGAGATGCCGGCCGTTTTGGTGGAACTGAGTTATCTCTCGAACGTAAACGATGAAAATAACCTGAAGAAGGCCTCTTACAGGCAGCAATTGGCCGAAGGCGTCGCCTCCGGAATAATCGACTATAAGAAAGACTATGAAAAGACCAACGGTTTTTCGCGATAGACTCAAGATGCGGAACAGGCCTATAGGCATATTCGATTCGGGGATAGGCGGCCTTACCGTCCTTAAGGAGATAAAAAAGATCCTGCCGGCGGAGGATATCGTATATTTCGGGGATACGGCCCGCGTCCCTTACGGGGCGAAGTCGAAGGAGACGGTCATCAGATTTTCCCTCGAGAACGCCGATTTCCTCGCAGGTAAGAACGTGAAGATGATAGTCGTCGCGTGCAATACGTCATCGAGCTATAGTCTGCCGGCGCTGAAGAGGCGCCATGATGTCCCGGTCGTCGGTGTGATAAAACCGGGCGCGAGGGAGGCGGCCGGCGTCACGAGAAATCTGAAGATAGGCGTAATAGGGACTAAGGCGACGATCGCAAGCTGTATCTATGACAAAGAAATAAAGAGGATAAATCCCGGCATAGATGTGGTGACGGCAAGCTGTCCGCTCTTCGTCCCGCTTGTGGAAGAAGGCTGGCTGATGACCGATGTCACGAGGATAGCCGCCGGGATGTATCTTGATCCGCTCAGGAGAAAGAATATAGACGCTATAGTCCTCGGATGCACGCATTACCCGCTCTTGAAGCCGGTCATCCGCCGGGTATTAGGCCCGGATGTGGCCATAATCGATTCCGCCGTGCAGACGGCTAAAGCCGTGAAGGGCATTTTATACGAAAAGGATATCTATAAAAAAGGCGGGAGGGGCCGCTTGAAGTTTTATGTCTCCGACGAACCCGGGCTTTTTGAGGATGTCGGCTCCAGGTTCCTGGGGTGCAAGATAACCGGCGTAAAGCGGACGGAAGCGGGGTAAGGGGATGTTCGAGATCGAAGTCTGTTCGAATTTCAGCTCCGCGCACAGGCTGAGGAATTATAAGGGCAAGTGCGAGAATATACACGGGCATAACTGGAAAGTGGCGGCATCGGTCTCCTCCGGCAGGCTGGACAAGGCCGGCATAGTGCTGGACTTCAAAGTGATGAAGAAGGCCCTTAACAGCGTATTGAGGGGGCTGGACCATAAAAATCTGAACTCGCTCGCGCCTTTCAGAAGCCTAAACCCGACATCCGAGAACATAGCGAAATTTATATTCGGCGAGCTTAAGAAAAAAAAGATGCCTGTGTCGTCCGTCTCGGTGTGGGAGGCCGACGATTCTAAAGCGACGTATCGAGAGAAGTAAGATGAGAAAAGCAATTGTGCTTTTAAGCGGCGGCCTCGATTCCGCCACTACTTTATACATGGCGCTTGAAGAGGGTTACGAATGTCATTGCCTGATATTCGATTACGGCCAGCGCCACAAAAAGGAAGTGAGGCGGGCCGAGAAAATAGCTGCACGGGCGGGATGCGATAGCAGGACATTGAGACTGTCTTTTCCGTGGCAGGGAAGCGCTCTTTTGGATAGGGGCGCTCAACTGCCGGCGGGCAGAAGTACCGGTGAGATGACAAAAGAGATACCTTCTACCTACGTGCCCGCGCGAAATACGATATTTATAAGTATGGCGGCGGCGTGGGCTGAGGCGATCGGCGCCGAAGCCGTATTCATAGGAGCTAATTCGCTTGATTTTTCCGGATATCCGGATTGCCGGCCGGAATATTTCGAGGACTTCAACAGGCTCTTGAAATCGGGGACAAAAAGCGGAGCGGAAGGATGCCCTGTGAGGGTGGAAGCGCCCCTTCTGCGCAAGAAAAAGGGCGAGATAGTCGGGATCGGCGATCGTCTTGGAGTCCCGTTAGGCCTCACGTGGTCGTGTTATGAGGGCGGAAGAAGGCCTTGCGGAAGATGCGATTCCTGCGTCTTGAGAAAAAAAGGTTTTGAAGAGGCCGGATTGAAAGACCCTCTTACGGAGAAGCGCGGTGAAAAAAAATACGAGGCGGCGGAGAGAGGATAACGGGGCGGCCGGGACAGCGGACCTGATAGAGGTATTTTCGTCATATCAGGGGGAAGGCTTATTTGTCGGGGCCAAGCAGATCTTTGTGCGCTTCGCCGGATGCAACATGGATTGTTCTTACTGCGACACGCGGCGGGAGGCCGCGATCAAAGGCGCGACGGTAGAAGAGCTATTAAAGTCCATATTTAAGCTTGAGAAGGACGAAGGCAGGCACCATTCGGTCTCTTTGACCGGAGGCGAGCCGCTCCTTCACGCGGGTTTCCTCGAATATCTCCTGCCAAGGTTGAAGAAGAACGGCTTTAAGATATACCTTGAGACAAACGGCACATTGAGCCAAGAGCTTGAGCGCGTGATCGAATACATAGACATCATCGCTATGGACATAAAATTGCCGTCTTCGACGGGCATGAGGCCGTATTGGGCGGAGCACGCTGATTTTATGGCGGTATCGAGAAAGAAGGACTTATTTATAAAGATCGTGGTGACCGAAAAGACGGAAGAGCGGGACGTGGTAAGGGCGAGGGACCTGGTGGTCAAGTACGATCTCAATATGCCTGTGGTCATCCAGCCTGCCACCGTCGACGATAAAGGGACGACTAAGGTTTCGAAAAAGATGCTGCTTCGATTCCTAGACCTGTCCGAGGAACGGCTGAACAATGTGAGGGTGATCCCGCAAGTCCAAAAATTCCTATCGATCAAATAGGGGTGTTATGAGATCGGAATATGAGGGTCTGCAGGAAGGCGTCCGGAAATTGAAGACGCCTCCGATAGAGGTATGGCGGAATAAATACAGCGACAGGGACTATCTCGTCAGGGTAGAGACCGACGAGTTCACGTGCATATGCCCTAAGACCGGACTGCCTGATTTCGCGGCGATAAGGATAAAATATGTCCCGGATCGATGGTGCGTAGAGCTTAAGTCTTTTAAGCTTTATCTTGTATCGTTCAGGGACGTCGGCATATTTCATGAACACGCCACAAACAGGATCCTGGACGACTTCGTAAAGGCGTGTAAACCGCGCTATGCCGCGCTCGAGATGGAATATAAAACGCGGGGCGGCATAAAGACCACTACGAACGCCGAATACACAAAAAGGGGATTTAAGGCAAGATGAGGATAGTGCGGGCGGAAAAGATCTCAAAACTGGTGAGCGGATTGGCCATTAAAGCCAATATCGAACTACGGCCCGATGTGAGAAAAGCCATACGCGCGGCTTTGCGGAATGAAAGCGGCAGGAATGCCGGGGCGGCGCTGCGGCTTTTGCTCGAGAACGCGGATATCGCCTTAAAGGACAGGGTCGCGATATGCCAGGACACGGGCATCGCGGTCGTCTTTATGGAGATAGGCCAGGACGCGCATATCGACGGAGGCCCGCTCAAACAGGCCGTGGATAAAGGGGTGCGGGACGGATACAGGAAGGGATACCTGAGGAAATCCGTCGTCCGCTCCGCCATAGATAGGAAAAATACAAATACGAACACTCCCGCCGTACTGCATACCTCGATCGTGCCCGGCGATTCCGTAAAGGTGTGGGTCGTGCCTAAGGGCTTCGGGAGCGAGAACAGATCGAGGATACGCATGCTGAATCCGTCGGAAGGGGAAGAGGGAATAATGAATTTTGTGGTAGAGACGGCAAGGGAAGCCGGGCCCGAGGCGTGCCCGCCTTTTGTGCTCGGAGTGGGTATCGGCGGGACTTTCGACCACGCCGCTTTTCTCGCAAAAAAAGCCTTTCTCAGAAGGATCGACAAAAAGAACCCGGATCCGCGCCTGTATTCCCTGGAAAAGAAAATACTGAATAGGATAAACGGGTTGGGGATAGGGCCTATGGGGCTCGGCGGAAAGACCACGGCCCTGGGTGTGAATATTTTAAGCGCGGCCACTCATATCGCCGGTTTGCCGGTCGCCGTCAACGTAAATTGCCACGCTACGAGAAGCGCATACGGTGTGCTATGAAAAGGCTGGGTCTGCCGTTGACAAATAGAGATATCCGGAAGTTAAAGTCCGGCGAGGCCCTGCTTTTGTCGGGAACAGCCTACACTGCCCGCGATGCCGCGCATAAGATACTGGCGGCCTTGATAAGGAAAAAAAAGATGCTTCCGGTCCCGCTGAAAGGGGCAACGATCTATTACTGTGGGCCTGCCCCCGCTCCGCCCGGACGCGCGGCCGGCTCATGCGGCCCGACCACAAGCGCGCGCATGGATGTCTATACGCCCGCCTTTATCAAAGCGGGCGTGAAAGCTATGATAGGCAAAGGCAGGCGAAGCGAAAGCGTCAAAGCCGCGATCAAAAGGCATAAAGCCGTCTATTTTCTCGCGCCCGCCGGCTGCGGAGCGCTTCTGTCGAGAAAGATCGTTAAAAAGAGACTCGCGGCCTATAAGGATCTTGGGCCGGAAGCCATATATAAGCTTGAACTGAAGGATTTTCCCGTGATCGTGGGGATCGATAGCGACGGCAGGGATATATTCGATAACATACGGAGGCCTCGATGAGAAGCGGAGGAAGGGCAAAGGACGAGATGAGGAAGCTTAAGATAAAGAGAGATTATATGAAGTATGCCGAAGGCTCCTGCCTGATCGAGATGGGGAACACAAGGCTCGTATGCGCGGCCAGCGTCGAGAACGGAGTGCCTCATTTTTTAAGGAATACGGGAAGGGGCTGGGTGACGGCCGAATACAGTATGCTCCCGCGTTCCTGCAAGTCCCGCACGCCGAGGGAATCTTCACGCGGAAAAGTGGGCGGGAGGACGCATGAGATACAGAGGCTGATAGGCCGCTCGATGAGGAGCGTCGTCGATATGTCTAAGCTGGGCGAAAGGACCATATGGCTCGACGCCGATGTCATCCAGGGCGACGGGGGCACGAGATGCGCCGCTATTACAGGCAGCTTTATAGCGTTATGCGACGCCCTGTCCAGGATGAAAAGCGAGGGCGCGTTCGACAGGATACCGGTGAGCGATTTTGTGGCCGCGGTCAGCGTGGGTATTGTAGGCGGCGAAGTCCGGTTGGACCTGGATTACGAAGAAGATTCCAATGCCGAAGTGGACATGAACGTCATCATGACGGGCAAGGGGAAGTTTGTAGAGGTGCAGGGGACCGCGGAAAAGGAGCCCTTTGACGGCAAGGCCATGAAAAAGATGATCGACGCGGCAAGGCAGGGCATAAAGCAGCTTGTGGGACAGCAGAAAAAGCTATTGGGAAGGGCGGTCGAGTGGTAAAGGAGGTCGTAGCAGCCACCAGGAACAGGCATAAGGTCAGAGAGATCAGGAAGATACTGGGGGACCTGGGAGTCAAGGTCCTGTCGCTGGAAGGTTTTATCGATACACCTGAGGTGCTCGAAGACAAAAATACGTTTGAAGGCAACGCGTCGAAAAAAGCGAGGATTATCTCGAGATTCACCCATAGGCTTACTATAGCGGATGATTCCGGGCTGGAGGTAGACGCGTTAGGGGGCAGGCCCGGAGTAAAATCTGCCCGCTTTGCGGGAAAAGAACAGGATTATCACAAAAACAATAAGAAGCTGCTCGGTATGCTCGACGGCGTGCCTTCGCGAAAAAGAAAAGCGAGATTTGTCTGCGTTATTTCGATAGCGAAGGACGGCAAGGTCCTCGAGGTCGTTCGCGGGACATGCGGCGGCAGGATAAGCTTTGAGATGAAGGGTAAGACGGGGTTCGGCTACGACCCGGTATTCATATCTCCGGCATACGGGAAGACATTCGCCGAACTCGGGCCCGCGATCAAAAACAGGATCAGCCATAGATATCGAGCGCTGAAAAAAGCCAGGAATGCGATAATACGACTACTGGACATTTAGCTCATAATCATTATACTTATTAGCAGATATACTGGGTGTATGGATTTTGCGGGGTGTAGCTCAGCTTGGATTAGAGCGCTTGCTTTGGGAGCAAGAAGTCGCCAGTTCGAATCTGGCCACCCCGACCATTGTACGAAGAGTCTCATAGATGCGCCTGTCCCCCACTTCGGGGGGACCTGCGTACGAAGAGTCT
>CAZYBX010000018.1:0-13557 GCA_964645565.1 uncultured Planctomycetia bacterium
TTCTATTGACAATACGAAATAAAAATAGCCTGTCGGCCTCTATGGAAAACGAGAATATCCTGCATAATCCGGTCTTATTGAACGACGTCATAACTTATTTAGGCCTGAAAAAAGGCATGGTGATAGCGGATTGCACCGTCGGGTTGGGCGGCCACGCCTTGCAGATATTGAAAGTTGTCGGAGACAAAGGATTTTTGATAGGCATAGACAGGGACATGGAGGCGCTCAAGGAAGCGCGGTACGTCCTGCAGGCCGTTTCCGACAGGTTCGCCCTGTTTAAGGCGAATTTCAGAGATATGGACGCCGTGCTGGATAACGCGAAGATAAGAAAAGTGGACGGCGCGTTATTCGACCTCGGCGTATCTTCGCTTCAGTTCGATTCCCCCGAAAGAGGTTTCAGCCTGAGATCGAACGGGCCTCTTGACATGCGGATGGACCGCGCCGGGGGAATAACCGCCTCGGATATCGTGAACGGCTGCACGAAAGAAGAGATGGCGTCCATATTCGAAAGATTCGGCGAAGAACACTTTGCCTCAAGGGTCGCTAAAAGGATCGCCGAGGAAAGGAGAAAAAGGCGCATAGGCAGCACCGCGGAATTGGCGGATATCGTCGCCGGCGCCCTCCCTTATAATCTGCGTTTTAGAAGGATACATCCGGCCACCAAGGTGTTTATGGCGCTAAGGATCGCCGTCAACAGAGAACTGGAAAATGTCGAAGAGGGCGTAAAGAGGATAATACCTTATTTGCGGAAGGGCGCGAGACTATGCGTGATCTCATTCCATTCCATGGAAGACAGGATCATAAAAAACGAGTTCAAGAAATTCGCGGAATCAGGGCTTTTAAAAATCATTACAAAAAAACCTATAGTACCCGCGGCGGATGAGATAAGGGAGAATCCGAGGAGCAGAAGCGCAAAGATGCGGGTGGCGGAGAGGACAGGGTGAATATGCGGCTTTCTAAATACTTAACGATGCTGATTTTATTAACTCTTATAAGCTTGACATATACGCATCAGCAGTTTTTACTCATAAAAGCTAATTATACTATAAAATCTTATGAGACGAGACTTTCACAATTGCTTGACCAGCACAAAAAATTGATGTATAATGTTTCCACACTCGAGTCGCCCGCTACCCTTGAAGTCAGATTGAAGGACGAAGGAATAAAATACGGTATCCCGAGAGAGTGGGCTGTGGCAAAAGGGGGGCGCGTCCCCCGTACGAGCCTGGAGGCGGTTGCGGAGAGGCGCATTATTGTGCTGGAGAGGATCCTGAGTTTTATAGCCAGAAAGGCTGAAGGTCAAGCCCTCGCAAAAAATCCCGCTTCCTTGTAATACTATTATCCCATGAATAGCATGCTGCAACTCAGATACAAAAGACCCCGTCGTGCCCGCTTCTTCACGATATTTTTACTTTTTTCAATATGTCTATCTGCCCTGATAATCAGGCTTTTCTATATCCAGGTCGTCAAACATGAACGATACCTGGATATCGCTGAAAACAACAGAAACGTGATGGTGAAGCTCCCGCCTAAGCGCGGCGTGATATTCGACAGGAATTTCAGGGAGCTGGCCACAAACGTCCCCAAAAATTCACTGTATGCCGCCCCCCGATTTATAGCCGATAAGGAGAAGACCGCGGAGTTCCTGGCAGGGGTCCTGGAGAAGGAAAAAGAAGACGTACTTGCCAGGATCTCAAATGATAAGCTTTTTGTCTGGATCGCGCGGAAACTGCCCGACGGAGCAGTCGATAAGATCAAGGCGGAGACGATCACGGGCATAGGGTTTGTGCCGGAGAACGAAAGGAGTTATCCGAATAGCGGCCTCGCCGCGCATATGCTGGGCTTCGTGGATATAGACAATAACGGCCTGGAGGGTCTGGAGAAGTATTACGATGAAGCGCTGAGGGGCGAGGAGGGCTGCAGCGTGGCTGTGCTCGACGCCAAGCGCCGCCAGGTGAGCTCGGTCGACGGGTTTTATTATCCGCCGCGGGACGGTTTCGACATGGTTTTGACCATCGATGAATCCGTCCAGCACATCGCGGAACAGTCGCTGGCCGAAGGCGTAAAGAAACACAACGCGAAATCGGCAAGCGCTGTCGTGATCGACCCTTCCACCGGCGAAATATTGGCCCTCTGCAACTGGCCGTCATTCAACCTGAACGACATCGGGCGCGCCTCGCCGGATATGATGAGGAACAGGGCTATCACAGACGTCGTTGAGCCCGGCAGCTCCTTTAAGATAGTGACCGCGAGCGCCGTCCTGGAAGAAAGGGCGGTGAGCCTCGACGATAAATTTGATTGCGAAAACGGCAGTTACAGCACTGGCGGAAGGATCCTGCACGACCACCGGCCGCACGGCGTGCTGAGTTTCGAGGATGTGATAAGGGTGTCCAGCAATATCGGGACAGTCAAAGCCGCCGAGATACTGGGCAAGGAGCGTCTATATAGATACATCACGCAATTCGGGTTCGGCCGGGAATCGGGCATAGACCTGCCCGGCGAGATCAAAGGCATAGTAAGGGAAGTCCCTAAATGGTCCGGATGCTCGATATCGTCCGTGCCGATAGGTCAGGAGATCGGAGTCACGGTTTTGCAGCTGGCGGACGCGATCGCTTGTATTGCGAACGACGGCATACTTCTGCGTCCGAGGGTCGTAAAAAAACTGATAGATAAAAACGGCGGGTTGACCAGGGAGTTCGAGCCGCGTCCCGTAAGAAGGGTGATGTCAAAGGAGACCTGCGCGAAAGTAAAGGAAACGCTGCGCAAGGTGGTAATGGACGGCACCGGATCCAGGGCGTCAATAGCGGGTTATTCCGCCGCTGGCAAGACGGGCACGGCGCAGCGGATCGAAGACGACGGTTCCTATTCCAAGACAAAATATAATTCCATCTTTATCGGCTTCGCGCCCGTCGACGAGCCCAGGCTCGCCATAGCCGTTTTGTTTGTGGAGCCGAGGCCGCAATATTTCGGTGGGACCGTGGCGGCTCCCGTTTTCGCAAAAATCGCCGGCGAGACATTGAGGTATCTCGGCGTCCAGCCGGACCTATGAGCCTGTATGGCGACGATAAAAGAATTGTTCGGGGATCAGAGCTATAAATTGGTGAACGTATCCCGCGAATTCAGCGTGAGCGGTATTGCGTCGGACTCCCGCGAAGTCAGAAAAGGCAATCTTTTTATAGCTCTGAGGGGACATGAGCGCGACGGCCATCGGTTTATTAGAGACGCGTTCGAAAGAGGCGCCGCTTGTGTCTGCTCCACGCGCCTGCCGAAAGGTCTGAAAGGCCGGAGATTCGTCATCGTTAAAGATACCTCGGCCGCGCTGCCCGTCGCGGCATCGCGTTTTTTCGGGGAGCCTTCCAAGGACCTGAGGTTTATCGGGGTCACGGGTACTAACGGCAAGACCACGACGACCCATATAGTTTATGAGATATTGAAAGCGGCCGGCCTGCACCCCGCGCTTTTAGGAAGCGTAAAGAATAAGATAGGGGACAAGAATGCCGCCTCTACCCATACTACGCCCGCGCCCCTTGAGCTCCATTCGCTTTTAAGCGAGATAAGAGACCGGGGCTGCGAATACGTGATAATGGAGGTATCGAGCCACGCCCTCAAGCAATCGAGGACCGCAGGCATCGATTATGACGTGGCCGCTATGACAAACCTCACCGGTGATCATCTGGACTACCACCTGACGATGCGCGATTACGCCGCATCGAAGAAGATGCTTTTTAGTTCACTGAAAGAGACCGCCGCGGCGGTCCTGAACAAAGACGACGGGTCTTACCGCGAGTTCGCAAGATCGACGAGAGCCGGGGTCCTGAGCTACGGGATGAGGAAGAAGTCCGATTTTACGGCGCGGGGCGTGGAAACGGGCGTCAGGGGCTCGCGTTTTCTTCTCGATACGCCGGAAGGCCCTATCGACGTGAAGACGTCTTTAGTGGGGAGGTATAACGTTTACAACATACTTGCGGCGGCGGCCATTAGTTACGCGCTGGGGATAGCGCCGGAAGTCATAAAGAAGGCTGTAGCCGGGTTCGGCGGCGTCGACGGCCGCCTTGAGCCGGTATGTCTTGGCCAGCCCTTCAGGATTTTTGTCGACTACGCTCATACGCACGACGCGTTAAGGAATATCCTGACGGAGTTGAGGCGGTTCGGCGGCGGCGATCTCGTCGTCGTCTTCGGATGCGGGGGGAACAGGGACCGGTCGAAAAGGCCCAAGATGGGAAATATAGCGAGCCGGCTCGCCGACCATGTCATAATCACAAGCGACAATCCGAGAAAAGAGGACCCGGAGCTTATTTTGGATGAGATAGAGAAAGGCTTCAGGCGCGGTTTTACCTCTTACGAAAGGATCGCGGACAGGTTCAGGGCGATAGAGAGGTCTCTCGAAAATCGCCGGCCGCAGGACATCGTGGTCATTGCGGGCAAGGGCCACGAAGACTGTCAGATAATCGGCGAGAGATCGTTTCGCTTTAACGATAGAGAAGCGGTAGAAGAGATCATAGATGTTCACCGTAAACGAAATAATAAAAGCCGCGGGCGGAAGGCTGCTGTTCGGGGATCGTCTCGAGACGGTAAAAGGCGTATCGACCGATAGTAGAAGCGTCAGGCGCGGAGAGCTTTTTATCGCCCTGAAGGGCGTGAGGTTCGACGGTCATTGCTTTATCGCGGACGCGGTTAGAAAAGGCGCCGCGGGCGTATTAGTGCATTCACGTAGTCCTTTGGCGCGGGAGGCGCTCGAATCGGCCGGGAGGGCGCCCTCTTTCGCCGTGCTCGCGGGCGATACTACGAAGTCGCTGGGGGACCTCGCGCTCAGTTACAGGAAGAGGTTCGATATCCCCGTCGTAGCGGTAACGGGTTCGAACGGCAAGACTACAGCGAAGGAGATGATAGAGCGCGTTTTGCGGCGCGGCTGGTCGCCGATAAAGAACACAGGGACTCAGAATAATCTTATAGGCGTGCCGTTGACGGTCTTCAAGCTTAGGCCTTCCAATAAGAGCGCCGTGATCGAACTCGGGATGAACCGCTTCGGAGAGATAAAGCGTCTTGCCGGGATAGTAAGGCCCAATATAGGATTAGTCACGAACATAGGGCCCGCGCATCTTGAACATCTCGGCAGTCTGGAGGGCGTGTATTCCGCTAAAAGAGAGCTTCTGGACTCACTCGGCGCCGGCGACATCGCGGTTCTGAACAACGATGATAATTTTCTGAGAAGATTCAGGAGAAAGGCGGTAAAGATAGTCACCTACGGAGTAGAGCGGGATTCTGATTTCCGGGCCGAAGACATAAAAAGGACTCCGGCGGGGTGGCGTTTCGGCGTATCGGGTCGGCTCTACGATATAAACGTGGCCGCCCGGCACGATGTCTATAACGCGCTCGCGGCAATAGCGGTCGGCAGACTTTTCGATATCTCCTGTGATGACATAAGGGCCGCGTTAAGGGACCACACCTCTCTCGAGAAGAGGATGGCTGTAAATACCTATCGCGGCGTCGAATTCATCGACGATACGTACAACTCAAACCCGCTTTCGCTTGAAGCAGCGGTGAGGACGCTGGCCGGCTGCGAGACGCGGGGCAGGAGGATACTGGTAAGCGGCGATATGCTGGAGCTCGGGAAGATGTCGGGATATTACCACGGTAAGATAGGGAGGATAGTCGCCGGCTCGCGCATCGACGACTTCATAGCCGTAGGCGAGCTTGCGCGGAAAAGTTTTCTGGCCGCAAAGAGATCGGGCATGAAAAACGCATGGAGCTGCGCTTCGAGCGAAGAGGCCGCGGAGGTGTTAAGAAATATAGCCCGTCCCGAAGATATAGTGCTTGTAAAGGGGTCCCGGGCAAGAAGGATGGAGGACGTTATAAGGTGTTTTACCACATCTTTTACCCGCTGAGGGACATCTGGTTCGGCTTCAACGTGTTTAAGTATATCACCTTCAGAAGCGCGTTAGCCGCGATCAGCGCTTTTGTCATATGCGTGGCGCTCGGGCCGGTCGTGATCAGGCTGCTGTCTTTTTTGGAGATAGGCGAGAAGACCTACAGGCCGGACGCGCCGCATCTGCATAAATTTCACGGCAGCAAGTCGGGGACGCCGACTATGGGCGGGGTCCTTATTATAGCCGCTATATTAGTGTCCACGCTTTTATGGGCGCGATGGGACAACGCATATGTGTGGCTTGCGATGGGTGCTACTTTAGGGCTGGGGGTAGTGGGATTCGCGGACGATTTCATAAAGCTGGCAGGTAAGGACGGCGGCGGGTTGAGGATGCTGACCAAATTCTCGGGCCAGGTGGTCATCGGGCTTGTCCTGGCCTTATATTTGTACTTATCGGCGCAGGGGGATACGATTTTGCGTTTTCCGTTTCTGAAAAAAATGGCGCTTGACCTGGGGATATTCTATGTGCCGTTCGTGATAATCGTGATAGTCGGGACGAGCAACGCGGTAAACCTCACCGACGGCCTAGACGGCCTCGCGATAGGATGTGTCATCATGATAGCCGCCACTTATAGCACCATGAGCTATCTGACCGGCCATTCCAAAATAAGTGAATACCTCGGTATACCTTTTATCGCGCAGGCGGCGGAGGTCTCCGTGTTTTGCTCGGCGCTGTTAGGCAGCGCCCTCGGTTTCCTCTGGTTCAATTCCCATCCCGCTTCGATCTTTATGGGCGACACAGGCTCTCTGGCTCTCGGCGGGGCGATAGGAGCGGTCGCGGTACTGATAAAGAAAGAGATATTGCTGTTTTTTGTGGGAGGCATATTCGTATTGGAGGCGCTCTCGGTCGTCATCCAGGTGGCGTCGTTCAAATTGAGGAAGAAACGGGTGTTTCTAATGGCGCCGCTCCACCATCATTTTCAGCTTTTAGGATGGCCGGAATCGAAGATCACGGTCCGCTTCTGGATAGTGTCCGCGATCCTGGCGCTGTTCACGCTCGTAACGCTGAAGTTGAGGTGATATTTCGCTGGTGGGGACACTCACCGAAGGTGAGTGTCCCCGGGCGCCATATGCGTGGCCTCGCGAATGGTTTGTTTTTGAGTAGAACGTTAGAAACCACGAGCGATAGATGAAGGTATAGTGGAAGTTCGGGCATTGACTCAAAACTATAGCGGAGGATTTGGAAACAAAACTTGGGAGTGCAGGTCGAGGGAAACCGGAACTGACCCCGCAATAAGAAGGCGGGGAATTCCGGAGGGCTCCCCGACCGAACGACCTTAGTTTTGTCCAAATCCGGAGCGTGTTTTGAGGCAATGACCGAAGTTCCACGATACATGTGTCGGAGTGGAGTGTCCCCAAGTGGCACGTCCCAAAGTGGCACGTCCCTAAAAGGGCGCCATATGGGTGAGAGGTGGAAGATGGATCTGAAGGATAAGAGGGTGACGGTAATAGGGTTGTCGGAGAGCGGAGTCAGCGCCGCCAGACTTCTGAAGCGGGTGGGGGCGAGGGTCCGCATAAGCGAATCCAGGGACGGGGAGGACGTAATGTCCAGATTGGATGCCCTGGGCGGGGTCGAGTCCGAAATAGGAAAGCATACCGAAGGCTTCATCAGGCAGAGCGACCTTATCGTAACGAGCCCTGGCGTCCCGTCCGATTCTCTTCCTCTCGCGTGGGCAAAGGCCGCGGGCATCACCGTCATAGCCGAACTGGAATTGGGGTATCGTTTTTGCAGGGCGCCTATAATAGCCGTGACCGGGACGAACGGCAAAAGCACGACCGTCTCCCTGATACATGAGATGCTCGAATCCAACGGCATAAAATCGCATCTTTTGGGAAATATAGGGAGGCCGTTTTGCGAGGATGCGCTCGACGCCGGACCGCGCTCGGTAGTGACGCTCGAGGTAAGCTCGTTTCAGCTGGAGGCGATATCGAGGTTCAGGCCGCGCGTCGCGGTCATGCTCAATTTTACGCAGGACCATCTGGACAGATACGGCAGCATGGAGGAATACCGCAAGGCAAAGTTCCGCGTCTTTGAAAACCAGGGAAGAAGCGACTGCGCCGTATTGAATTTCGACGACCGTCAGGTGAGGGCGGCCTCCGCCTTCATAAAATCAGACCGCTTTTATTTCAGCCTGAAGGACGAGGTGAGGGGGGCTTACGTCAGGGACGGCAGGATCTACGCGGATCTCGGCGGCGGACCGGAGAGGCTGTGCCGTATAGACGATGTCAACCTTCCGGGAACGCATAATCTGGAGAACGCGCTCGCCGCGATAGTCGCGTTAAAACTGACCAACGGTAGCGCGGACGCCTCGGAAACGCTTAAGTCTTTCCGGGGCCTGC
Organism: uncultured Planctomycetia bacterium; assembly: GCA_964645565.1. Lineage (GTDB taxonomy): Bacteria > Omnitrophota > Gorgyraeia > JAHIPI01 > JAHIPI01 > BS750m-G14. Next base: position 8,267 of record CAZYBX010000018.1, read on the forward strand.
CGCACAGATTCGAACTTGTGGCCGAGAGGGAAAATGTGAGATACATAGACGATTCAAAGAGTACTACTGTGGACAGCACCCTCAGGGCGCTCGAAGGCTATAAGGGAAGCGATATCATCCTGATAGCGGGAGGCAGGGACAAGGGAAGCGATTATAAGCCTGTCAGAAACCTCAAAGGAAAGATAAAGCATTTCATACTGATAGGTGAGGCGCGCTCGAAGATCAAAGAGGTCTTGACCGGCCTGGATGTCCGGGTGCAGGAAGCGGGGACCATGGAAGAGGCAGTCGCTCTGGCGAGAGAGGCCGCGAAAACGGGCGACACCGTCTTATTGTCGCCGATGTGTTCGAGTTTTGACTTGTTCAGGGATTATAAAGACAGGGGAGACGCGTTCAGGGCCGCAGTCTTGGATAAGGCGGCCGCCGCAAAATAATGATATATGCAGGACCTCAGAGGAGCCAGGATATCGGTATTCGCCGTCACCGCGGCGCTGATCGCTATCGGCGTCGTCATGATCTACAGTTCCAGCGCCGTCTACGCCTACGATAGATTCGGCGACAATATGTTTTTTCTGAAGCGGCATCTGGTGGCTTTGGCCCTCGGGTTCTTGTTCGCTCTGGCTTTTATGCGTATAGACCTGGGGCTTTTGAGAAGGCATTCAAGAAAGCTTCTCGCGCTCTCTTTTTTACTGCTAATGCTCGTCCTTATCCCGGGGATAGGGACGGCGGTCGGCGGAGCCAGGAGATGGTTCAGGCTCGGGTTCATTAATTTTCAGCCTGTCGAGGCGGTGAAGCCGTTTTTTCTTTTGTATATGGCGGATTTTCTGGACCGCAAGAGCCTGGACGGCGATTCGTTTTTGAGGGTCTATTTACCCGCCATGCTCGTGATCTGCGCGGTAAGCGGGCTCGTCATCGCTCAGCCCGACCTCGGCAGCTCTATAGAGCTCGGGATCATAGGCGTCGTGATGCTGTTCGCATACGGAGCGCGGCTTAAGCATATCTTTTTGACTTTCGCGGCGGGGCTGCCTTTGCTGGGCATCCTGATCATGGGGAGTTCTTATAGATTCGCCAGGATACTCACCTATCTTGACCCGTGGAAGGATCCAAAGGGCACCGGGTTCCAGATGATACAATCGTTTACCGCGCTTGGCTCCGGAGGCGTCTTCGGAGTAGGCCTCGGCAACTCGAAGCAGAAGCTCTTTTATCTGCCGGAATCGCATACGGATTTCATATTTTCCATTATAGGCGAAGAGCTCGGTTTCATCGGAGCCGGGGCAATCGTCGTCCTTTTTATCATCCTGTTATGGAACGGGATGAGGATATCGTTAAAGAAGAATTCGGAATTTTCACGGCTGTTCGCGTTCGCGATAACCGCTATAATAGGCCTTGAGGCGATAATAAACATCGGAGTGTCCACGGGCGCCCTGCCGACAAAAGGGCTTCCGCTGCCGTTCCTGAGTTACGGAGGGACGTCGCTGGCGGTCCATATGGCTATGGTGGGCATCCTTTTAAACATCGGAAGGGACGATGGGGCGTAAGAAGAAGATAGTGATAGCCTGCGGCGGGACCGCGGGCCACATATTTCCGGGACTTACCCTCGCCGAGGAGATGGCTAAGGATTACGGGGATGACGTGGAGATATCTTTCCTTACCACGGATAATGACCTCGGAAGGGGCCTCCTGGAAAAAAGCGGTTTTGATTTCTACACGCTGCCGGTCAGGGGCTGGGGGGTCCGGTCGCTGCGCGGGGCCCTGGATTTCGCACGCGGGCTTATCGGCGGGTCATTGAAATCCATGAAGCTTATGATTTCCGCCAGGCCGGACTGTTTTGTCGGTTTCGGGGCATACGCGGCGGGCCCGCCTTTCGTGGCGTCTTCGCTGTTGAGGGTGCCTACGCTGATCCATGAGCAGAACGTCACGATGGGCAAGGCCAACAGGATGATGCGGGCGTTCGCCACAAAGGTGGCGCTTTCTTTCCCGGAAGAGCGCGGCGTAAGCGAAAAAAAAGCCGTAGTGACGGGAAATCCGATAAGAGAATCCGCCTCCAGGGCGCAGGACAGGCATATAGCCAGGGATCTATTGGGCATGGACGCGGAAAAGACCACTCTTTTGGTGGTGGGCGGATCGCAGGGCTCGGAGAAGGTAAACACGGCCGTGCTTGAGGCGCTTTTTGACGCGGACGGCTATATGAAGGACAACCTCCAGGTCATACACGTGACCGGACAAAAAGACCGGGACAGGGTGATCGGCGGATACGAGAAGGTCGCCGTTCCGCACAGACTGTTTTCTTTTTTTGAAGGCATGGCCGTTCTTTATGGCGCCGCGGATATCGCGGTGAGCAGGGCCGGTTCATCGGCCATATTTGAATTATGCGCCCACCGGGTCCCGTCGATACTGATCCCGTACCCGTTTGCGGACGGCCATCAGGCGGGCAACGCATCTTTTTTGAGGGAAAGAGGCGCGGCGGCCATGATAGAGGAAAAAGATCTCTCGGCGGCGTCGCTGCGGACGGAAATATTAAGGCTAATGAGAGACAACGGCCTCAGGGAGTCCATGAAGGGCCGGATGGCCGAATTGGCAACGTCGGACGCCGCGAGAAGATTATCTCTAGAGGTGGGCATGCTTGCCGGGCTGAAGGAGAGCCGCAATAGATGAAAGACAGGATACATTTTGTCGGGATAGGCGGAATAGGGATGAGCGCTATCGCCAGGATACTTAACCGCCGCGGTTATGCCGTCACGGGCTCGGATTCGAAGAAGAACTCCATAATAGAGGCTATGGCCGGCGAGGGCATCAAGGTGCACATAGGGCACGACGGGAATAATCTGGGAGATTGCCGCGAGGTCGTCTATTCGAGCTCAATAAAAAGCGATAACCCTGAGCTTGCGGCCGCGCGGCGGAGAGGCATACCGCTTACGCACCGCTCGAGGATGCTGGCAAGGCTGGCGGGACGCGGCAGGGGTATAGCCGTAACAGGCGCTCACGGCAAGACTACCACGACCGCCTTGCTCGCTCTCATATTTGAAGAAGCGGGGATGCGGCCTTCGGCGGCCGTGGGGGGCGAGGTCTTGAATTTCAATTCGAACGCCCTGTCCGGCTCCGGAGATTTTTTTATATTCGAGGCGGATGAGAGCGACGGTTCGTTCCTGGAGTTTCGTCCCGACGCAGCGGTGATCCTCAACATCGACAGGGAGCATTTCGATTATTTCGGGAGCATGGAAAATGCGGAAAAGGCATATGCCGGATTCGCGGAAAATATCAAAAGGGGAGGGAGGCTTTATTATAACGAGGACGACATGAACCTCGTCAGGCTTTACGGCGGATATCGCGGAGAAAAGGCCGGCTTCGGACTGTCGCAGCGCGCGAGAGCGCGGGCCTCGGATATACGCCAGGACGGACTCGATCTTTTCTTTAAATGCGCCATAGACGGCAGGGAGATGGGCGAGGTCAGATACGGTTTTCCCGGGGCGCACAACGTGACGAATATATTGGCCGCTATTTCGGTCGCTTATGACGCGGGGATAGATTTTGATAAAATAAGAGACGCCGTGGCGCGGTATAAAGGGACCAAGCGCAGGTTTGAGATAAGAAAGACGGGGCCCCGGCTGACGGTCGTCGAAGACTACGCCCACCACCCCACTGAGATAGAGGCTGTGATCAAAGCGTGCGAGCCTTTAAAAAAAGGGCTGATAGTGGTCTTTCAGCCGCACAGATACACGCGGACAAAAGACCTGTTCGAGGAATTCGTAAATTGCTTCAAAGGGGCCAAGCACGTGATATTGTCGGATATATACGCCGCGAGCGAGAAAAAGATCGATGAGGTGAGCAGCCAGAGGCTGCTTTCCGAGATGCGGCGGCGCGGTATCGTAAACGTGGAGCATATGGAAAAGGATAAGATCGCGGACGGCGCCTTACGGGCCGCGGCGCCGGGTGATATGATACTGGTCCTGGGCGCGGGGGACATAAACGATGTCGCGAAGGAATTAGAGCGGAAGATATGAACGAAGCGTTTAAGGAAGAAATCAAGAAGATAGCCGGAGGCAGGTTTCTATTCGACGAGCCTATGTCCGGCCACACCTCTTTTCGCATAGGCGGTCCGGCGGACATATGGTTCGAGCCGGAGGATATCGAAGGCTTGCGCGATTGCCTGATATACGCCCGCGGGGCCGGCGTGCCGGTGTTTGTGTCGGGCAGGGGGACCAATCTCCTGGTGAACGATGCCGGCATCAGGGGCCTCGTTATAAATATGGGTTCGCCGACGATGAAGGAGATATCGACGGAGGGGGCGGGCCTTACGGCGTCATCCGCCGTGTCTGTTTCTGAATTCCTGGATTTCTGCGGCGACAACGGGCTCGGCGGTGCGGAGTTCCTGGAGGGCATACCCGGCTCGATAGGCGGGGCCGTGATGACAAACGCGGCATCGCGCCACTACGAGAAGAGGGAGGTGTGGCATAGCATCGGCGGATTCGTCGAAGCGGCGAGGATCATGGACTACGGCGGCTCGATCCGGATACTGCAAAAAGATGAGATCGAGTTTGCATATAAACATACGGGGATCGAAGGTCTAATATTGCTTGACATAAGGCTTCTCCTGAGGAGTTCTGACCGCGAAGAGGCCGGGCGGGAACGCCGGAAGTACCTTGAGATAAAGAAGCGCACGCAGGATCTGAGCGCGCCCAGCGCCGGCTGCGTCTTTAAAAACCCGCCGGGCATAGACAAGTCCGCCGGCATGCTTATCGACGGATGCGGCCTGAAGGGCGCGCGCGTCGGCGGGGCCGCGATATCCGAACGGCACGCGAATTTTATTGTTAACAGAGGCGGGGCCAGAGCGGGCGACGTCACGGCTCTTATGGAACTTGCGGTGAATAAGGTAAGAGAGATGTACGGCATCGAGCTCTCCCCGGAGATAAAAATTGTATAATGTAAGGAATCTCGGCAGGATAGCGGTGGTGGCGGGGGGCCCGTCGAGCGAGCGCGGGATCTCTATAAGATCGGGCAGGGCGGTATACGGCGCTCTGAAGTCCGAGGGCTGCGATGTAACATGGCTTGAGATAGGAAGGCGCGGCGCCCGGGGGGCGCTAAAGCGCGTCCCGTTCGATACGGCGTTCATCGCGCTGCACGGGCGCTTCGGGGAAGACGGTTCCATCCAGAAAATACTGGAAGGCATGTCGGTCCCGTACACGGGCTCGGGCGTCAGGGCATCGCGGCTGGCCCTGGACAAGATCGCCTCGCGCAGGATATTCGAGATAAATAAAATACCCGTGCCGGAATACCGCGTGCTGGACAAAAGCTCG
>CAZYBX010000019.1:0-4037 GCA_964645565.1 uncultured Planctomycetia bacterium
TACGAAATGAAGACCTGACCCGCCCGCGGCTATATATGCGAGGCCGTCGGATACATAAACATCCTCAGGGTCGTCTTCGGTATCATAGCTTCCGGCTGCGGGCCAGCTTACGATTGACGCGTATGCTTTGAAAGAAGACAGAGAAATCCCTATGGCGACACTAATTATCACCAAAAGTATTATTATCTTTAACTCTAGTCTCTTCATCGAGCTTCCCCCTGAAGCAAAAGAGAGATACATGGGTGATTTATTACAAGAAGACTTATTGAAAAACTTTTTAAAATCGTTAAAAAACAAAAAAATAAAAAACGCCTAATAAAAGGTCAATATAAGTATACCCTATTATAAGCGCGGAGTCAAGACGCTATATCTAGCTTTTTTTTATCTAACTTCTAGCTATTTTTATCCCTAACTTTTATGTATTATCGCCGCTGCGGGTTACACTTTTAAGATAGGGCTTCTATCAGTCTTGTAGCTGTCCCTTCCGCCCTGAATGCTTTGATATATGCCTTTGCCCTATTGTAGGCATCATCATATATAGCTTTCTTATTATCTTCCGGTATGTTATCGATTCTCTCCTTGAAGGGTTTTGTCGCCTTTTTGATGTCCTCTTTGTTTTCCTCGCACCACTTATTGATATCGTCCATCAAGCCTTTAGGAAGGTGGTCGTAGATGACGTTCTGCCACTCGGTGCCCACATTACCCTTTCTGATCCCGTAATCCGCGAACTGGCCTACGAGCGAGAGAGGCGTCCCTGTGATCCCGTGCTGAGCGATGCACACATCGTATTTTCTGATAGCGTTATATATGTCGCCTGTCCTCTTCAGGTCTATGCTTACCTGCTCACCCGGGGCGTAATTTCCGTGCTTCGAGCCGTTGTTTATGGCGAGGAGGTCAGGGTCTATCCCGTTCTTCTTCAGGCCTTCGATGAATTCGAGGGACTCCTCGACCGTCGAAAGTTCGCCGCCTTCCTTGACCAGTTTTATCTCGCCGATCTCCACCTCAAGCCCCAGCCCGGCGTCCTTTACCAGCTTTCCGAGCCTTGTGGATATCTTTATGTTGTCGGGGATCTCGTTATGCGAGGCGTCGATGGCGACGGAAGTATAGCCTGCGTCTATGGCCGCCTTTATTATTTCTTCGGCGATCTTGAACTCCCCTTCCTCCGTGTTCCTGACGGCCGTATGGTCGGCGTGTATGAAAAACGGTTTTGTAAGTTTGTGCTTGTCCGCGTAATCCGTGATCATTTCGAAAAACGTGTACGGCGTCTGGCCGGTATAACCGCCCTTCAGATTTCCCTCCGACCTCGCCAGCTCATAACCTACGATAGCATCGAGCTCCTCGGCGGCGCGCATAATGCCGGGGACGGCGTGTCTTATCCTTATGTTGCAGGCCATGATTATCACTTTGTGGTCCCTCAGGGCGCTGAAGATATCCCGGCTGCTTATAAGGGCGAGCTTGCTGTCCCTGCCCAGATTCTTAACGGTATTATCAGGCCTCTTTTCCAATAACTTTGTCAATGACATGGTTATACTCCTTGGTTAGGGACGTGCCACTTGGAATACTAGGGACGTGCCACTTGGTAATGATTAAAATTTTGTTCATTACCAAGTGGCACGTCCCTGACAAAGCTCCCAAGTGGCACGTCCCCTCATTGTTAAGTTCCGATTTCCCAGCTTTCCAGATATTTCTTCTGCTCGTCGGTCAGGGCGTCTATTTTGATGCCCATCGCCTTCAGCTTCAACCTGGCGACTTCCCTGTCTATCTCTCCCGGTACGTTATAGACCTTTTTCTTCAGGTCGGCGGCGTTCTTTTTTACATATTCGGCGCACAGCGCCTGATTCGCGAAACTCATATCCATCACGCTTGCGGGATGGCCTTCCGCGGCGGCCAGGTTCACGAGCCTGCCTTCGCCCAGAAGATTGACCCTCTTGCCGTTCTTAAGCGTGTACTCGTCCACAAAATCCCTTATGCGTCTTTTCTTGCGGGAGAGCTGCTCGAGCGCCGGTATATCTATCTCGACGTTAAAATGGCCTGCGTTAGCCACTATGGCGCCGTCCTTCATAAGCTTGAAGTGCTCGCCTCTTATTACACTTGTATCTCCCGTCAAAGTCACGAATACGTCCCCTGTCCCGGCGGCTTCCTTAAGCGGCATCACTTCATAGCCGTCCATTACCGCTTCCAATCCGCGCAGGGGGTCCGTCTCGCAAATATAGACGATGGCGCCCATGCCTCGTGCGCGCATGGCAACGCCTCTGCCGCACCAGCCATAGCCGCATACCACGATCTTAAGGCCGGCCATCAGGACATTTGTAGCCCTGATGATGCCGTCTATAGTAGACTGGCCCGTCCCGTACCTGTTGTCGAACAGATGCTTCGTATCGGCGTCATTGACCGCTATCATGGGAAACATCAGTTTGCCCAGTTTCTCAAGACTCCTCAGCCTGATTACGCCTGTGGTAGTCTCCTCGCTGCCCCCAAGCACGCCCGCCGACAGGTCCTTCCTCTTCATATGTATGCTGGATACGAGATCGGCCCCGTCATCCATAGTGATCTGCGGCTTCATATCCAACGCCCTGTTGATATGCTTATAATACGTCTTGTCATCTTCCCCTTTGACGGCGTATACGGGTATGTTGTGATCCTTGACCAGCGACGCGGCTACGTCGTCCTGTGTGCTCAAAGGATTAGAAGCGCATAATACGACGTTGGCGCCGCCGGCTTTTAAGGCCGACATAAGATTCGCGGTCTCTGTCGTGACATGCAGACAGCACGCCACCTTGACGCCTTTTAAAGGTTTTTCTTTAGCGAACCTGTCTTTTATAAGTTTTAAGACGGGCATATGCTCCATGGCCCATTCTATGCGCAGTTTTCCTTTCTTTGCCAGTTTTATGTCTTTTATATCATATTTCACAATTATGATCTCCTCGCTTTCTTCTTCAATTCCTCCGCTTTATCCAGCTCTTCCCAGGTGAAGCCCTCCTCCATCCTTCCGAAATGGCCGTAACTGGCAGTCCTCTTGTAAATAGGCCTTCTCAACTTAAGATGCTCGATTATGGCCTTCGGCCTCATATCAAACGTCTCGTTTACGAGCTTCGCGAGCTTCTCATCAGGCAGCTTCCCGGTTCCCAAAGTATTGATCATGACGCTTACCGGCTCCGCCACTCCTATTGCATAGGCGACCTGTATCTCGCATTTCTTCGCCAGCCTTGCCGCGACAACGTTCTTCGCCATATATCTGGCCATATAGGAAGCTGACCTGTCCACTTTTGTGGGATCCTTGCCGGAAAAACATCCTCCGCCGTGCGAACCCACTCCTCCGTATGTGTCCACGATGATCTTCCTGCCCGTCACGCCGCTGTCGGCCTGCGGGCCTCCGATCGCGAATCTCCCGGTAGGATTGATATATATCTTTGTGCCCTTACGCATCATATCCTTCGGCATGACATGGTCTATCACCAGCTTTTTCAGGTCGCTCCTGATCTTTTCCATCCTGGCCTTCGGATCGTGGTGGGCGCTCAAGACTATAGCTTCGATCTTTTTAGGAGCTCCCTCGTCATATTCTATTGTCACCTGCGATTTGCCGTCCGGCCGGAGATAATCGATTACCTTCTCCTTCCGTATCTCGGCAAGCCTGCGGGTCAGCTTGTGCGCGAGGACTATGGGCATAGGCATATATTCCGGCGTCTCGTCGCTTGCGTATCCGAACATCATACCCTGGTCTCCCGCGCCGCCTACATCCACCCCCTGCGCTATGTTAGAGGATTGCTCCTGGATGGACGTGACTACCCCGCATGTCATATAGTCAAAGCCATAATGCGGGTCCGTATATCCTATTTGCTTTATAGTCTCCCTTATGATCTTAGGTATCTCTACATAAGTGGAGGTCGTTATCTCGCCGGTGACAAACGCCAGGCCGGTAGTGACCATGGTCTCGCAAGCGACCCTGCCGTTCGGGTCTTTCTCGTATATGGCATCCAGTATGCCGTCCGATATCTGGTCGCACACCTTGTCCGGATGCCCCTCCGTCACGCTCTCTG
>CAZYBX010000019.1:4047-12081 GCA_964645565.1 uncultured Planctomycetia bacterium
ATGCAAGCAATATTCCTTTTTGCATAGTCCTTTTCCTTTTTTTGTCTATGTTCTACAGGCCGCAGACTATCGGCCCTTATAGGTGTCTTTGATCTTTTCGTAGATACTCTTATCCCCTATGTCGTACCATTCGTCATCGAAGCTAAAACCATAAACGTTATCGTTCTGGACCAGCCAGCTTATATAGTTGCCCGGCGCGTCCTTATGCCTGGACTGCTTGAGGTATTCGGCCACCCTGGAGAGCTTCCCCTTCGGGAAATAATAAAGGCAGATGGCGACCAGCGTCGATTCCGGCTCCGGAGGTTTTTCTGTAAACTTCAGCAGCCTGTTGTTTCCGTCTATCTTGACGACGCCGTATTTCCTGGCCTCCTCGCGGGACCCGATATTGTGCAGCGCTATGCTGAAATTCGGCGCGTGCCTTTCGGCAAAATTGATGAAATCGGGCATCTTGAACGCGAAGAGATTGTCGCCGGCGATTACCAGGAGGTCATCACTGACCTTCGCCTGATCCAGGACAAGCTGTATATCGCCTATTGCGCCGAGCCTGTCGTCGTTGGTGAGCGTCTTGTCATTGACGATGGTCAGCTTCTTGGAACTCGAATGCTTCGACTTCCAATCCTCAAATTGATTAAAAAACCTGCTATTGGTGACTACGTACACCTCGTCGAGCCCGGATAAAGTCTCGAGTTTATCCATGATATAATCTATCATCGGCCTTCCGCCCACGCGCAAAAGCGGCTTTGGCGTACCTATCGTCAGCGGATAAAGCCTGGTGGCGTAACCCGCGGCCAATATCAAAGCTTTCATATAGGCTCCTTTGCCAGTTCATTCTTCAAAAATGTCACCCTGTCGACCGGCGTAGGATCTATGCCGTTGATCACGGCAAGATAAAAACTGGTCATATCGCCGGTAAATACCAGAGACATTATCCTGCTCAAAAGCCCCTTGCCCCGGGAACGCACTTCGACCGTCTTTATGCCTTTTTTGACGAGGATATCCCGGGTTATATCCATCCGCATTGCCACCCTTTTATGATCTCCGCCGTCACGCAAAAATATTACGACGAACTCCTTCATCAACTCCGCGGGGAAGTCCCAGCCGACTATCTCATTGTGGTTCATCTCGGGAAACACATGGCTGGAGGCCAGATGCTTCGAATTTTCCGCCAATTCTCCCCTCATCCGGGTGACCGCTATATCGATATGCGCGCCCGCTCCGTATATAATAGGAAATCTGCCCTTAAGCATCGCCGCTGTCTTCTTGGCCGTGTTTTTCTCCGTCGCGGTTTCAACGCCAAGGTCGCCTTTTAAGCCGCCCAGGACATCTATGACTTCGTCTATCTCTTTCTCTTTCCTGCCTATGAAACCCAGCTTGCCGAGCGCGATAAGAGGGGGGATGAAAGAGTAGCCGATAGCGCATCTTGGAGGTATCCCCGCGGGTATTTTAATAAAGGGGGTCCCGTCTCCGCCGGCGGCCTTTTCGAGCTTTCCGTCGGAACTTAAGGCGATGACCCTCGCCTTCTTCTTCCTCGCCGCTTCATATGCGCTCAATGTCTCCTCGGTATTCCCGGAATAGCTGGATGCGAAAAGGAGCGTGTCCTTATCGACAAAATTCGGTACCGTATAATCGCGGTTCACGATTATCGGGACGCCTATCTCGCCGGCGGTATAAGACCTTATGAGATCCGCTCCTATAGCCGAACCGCCCAGCCCCGTAAATACTATGTTCTTTACGCCGTCGCGCGATATGCCGTCCGGTTTAAAATTCATGCCGATATCCTTCGCCTCGCCGCATTGCCTGTCCAGGCCGAGCAGCAGGTCCAGCATGTTACTTTTGTCCAGCGCTTTTATCTTTTTCGCATCATCTAAAATTATGTTCATAATCGCGTTTTCCTCGCTTTAAATCCTCGTCTGTCGACTAACTACGCCCTCCCGATGACTATCTCGGGAAAGATCTTCTTTAATCTCTCGCGCGCGAACTCTTCGACTTCCTTTCCGGTGTTAAGAGTAAGCGCTTCTTCCGCCAACTTTTTTGCGTCGGAAAGCTTAAACGCCCTTATCATCTTTTTTATCTCGGGAAGGAGTATGGGAGAAGTGCTGAACTCATCAAGCCCCAGGCCCAGCAGTATGATCGCAAAGGCCGGATCTCCCGCCATCTCTCCGCACATCCCCACCCATATGCCTTCTTTATGGCCGTTTTCGATGATGCTCTTGACAAGCCGTAATACCGCGGGGTGGGCGGGTTCGTATAAATACGCTATCTTTTCATTTACCCTGTCGACGGCAAGGGCGTACTGGATGAGGTCGTTTGTCCCGATAGAGAAGAAATCGACCTCCCTGGCAAGTATATCACTTGTCAGCGCGGCCGACGGAATTTCTATCATGGCCCCTACGTCGATCTTATCGGAAAACGGGATCTTCTCCTTTTTGAGATCCGATCTTACCTCTTCGAGTATCGCGTTCGCCTGCCTCAGTTCCTCGACCCCCGATATCATCGGATACATGATCTTGAGATTGCCGAAGGCGGAAGCCCTCAAAATAGCCCTTAACTGAGCCTTGAAGATATTCGGCCTGGCCAGGCAAAACCTTATGGCGCGCCATCCCAGGAAAGGATTCATCTCCCTGGGCATTTCCAGCTGCGACAGGAATTTGTCGCCGCCCAGGTCAAGCGTCCTTATGATAACGGGCCTGGGCGCCATTTTTCTCGCCACCTCTTTATACGCCTTGAATTGCTCCTCTTCATCCGGCAGGTCCGTCCTGTTGATAAAGATGAATTCGCTGCGGTAAAGGCCTATCCCGTCGGCCCCGTGCTTCAACACCGAGGCTATCTCTTCGGGCATCTCGATGTTAGCAGATAATTCGATTCTATGGCCGTCGAGGGTCTCGCACGGAAGGTCCTTTAACGTCATCAGCTCTTTTTCAAGCTTCTCATGTCTCTTGCGTTCGGAAAGATACTTATCCAGGGTCTTCTTTTGAGGTTCCGCTATAATCATGCCGCGGTTGCCGTCCACGATCAGCGCATCGCCGTTTCGGATGACCTTTGTGATTTTCTCCAAACCCACGACCGCGGGTATCTCGAGCGACTTCGCCATTATCGCCGTATGCGAGGTCTTTCCTCCGATATCCGTAGCGAAACCTATGACGTTCTTTCTGTGCATCACCGCCGTATCGGACGGCGAGAGATCGTACGCTATTATTATCACCTTTTCCTTGATATCCGTAAGAGACATCTGCTTGGCGCCCAGCAGGTTCCTTAAGACCCTCTTCCCGACGTCATTGATGTCGCTTATGCGCTCCTTAAGATACTCGTCGTCCATCTTAGAGAATGTCTTTATATACTTCCTCAGGACCTCCAGAAAGACGAATTCCACCCCCACCTTGTCCTTCTTCATCTTGGAGATGACTTCCTCGATAAGCATGGTGTCTTCCAGGACGAGGAGGTGCGCGCTGAATATCTCGCCGTGCTCGGCACCCATATCCTTTGATATCTTCTCTTTTATCTTGAGTATCTCGCCCCTCGTCTTGATGAGGGCGTCCTGGAACCTGTTGATCTCGTCGGGCAGGTCTTCCTCGGTGATGTGCCTTCTGGAAATAGTGAAATCCTCGCTGTCCAGCAGATAGGCCTTTCCTATAGCTATGCCCGGAGCCGCCGGCAGCCCCTTCAATATAGTCTCACCCATCTTTTTTCTCTCCCTCGTCCTCCGCCGAAACCAGGCCGCCTTTTCGCGAGATATCCTTCTTTGTCCTGGGGATCATCTCTTTGAACAAGACATCGTCAAGCTCGCCCGAAAGCAATCTTTCAAGTTCCGCGATCGCCGCCTGCGAATCCGGCCCCTCCGCCCGGAGCAGGACCTTTGCGCCCTTGTTTGCGGCCAGGGTGAGGATGCCCATTATCGATTTGCCGTTTACTTCCTGGCTGCCGCGCTTTACCATGATGTCACAGTCGAATTTATTGGCGATCTGAACGAACATCGCCGCGGGCCTCGCGTGCAGGCCGAGCTTGTTGTTTATAGTGACCTTCTTTTCTATGAGCACTACATACCGCCTCTTCTGGTATAATCGCCTATAAGATTCATTATTATCCGGGACAATTTGTGCGGGTCGTGCCGCACGACGTCTTTGGCGTCTATGATATTGGCGCCTATGACCCTATACCCCATTTTGCGTATCTTATCCCTGTCGGGTACTACCGGGCCGGCGTTTTCTTCCTTGTATTTCTCTATCAACTGGCCGGGAATGCCGGCCGTATTGACGATGCATGTGTTCACGATCTCGGGCGTCGTGTGATGTACTATCGCGTCCAGATGGTCGCTCGCCGCATAACCGTCGGTCTCGCCCGCCTGAGTCATCACGTTGCATATGTAGATCTTAAGGACCTTGCTTCTGGAGACCTCCTGATAAATACCGTTTATCAGCAGATTAGGAATGATGCTTGTATAAAGGCTTCCCGGCCCCAGGATTATGACATCCGCCTCTCTTATGGCCTCCAATGCCTCGCCGGTCGCCTCGCAATCCTTCGGCTCGAGGAAGACCTTTTTGATCGGGGTCTTCTTCTCCGGGATCTTACTCTCGCCCTCCGCCACCTCGCCGTTCTGGTATTCGGCCACAAGCTTGATCTTGGAAAGAGTGGATGGTATGACCTTCCCGCGGATCGCGAGGACCTTGCTCGACTCCTTGATAGCCTGTTCGAAATCCCCGGTGACTTTAGACATGGCCGTGATGAAGAGGTTGCCGAAGCTGTGGCCTTTTAAATGCTCTCCCTCTTCAAAGCGGAATTGAAAAAGCTTTCCCATTAAGGGTTCGGCGTCGGCCAGCGCCACAAGGCAGTTTCTTATGTCGCCGGGCGGGAGGACGTCGAATTCCTCGCGCAGCCTTCCGGACGACCCTCCGTCATCCGCAACCGTCACAATTGCCGTAATATTGCTTGTATAGTCTTTCAGGCCGTGAAGCAGGACGGAGAGCCCCGTGCCGCCGCCTATCACGACCACATTGGAGCCGCGGTCGAGATATCTCTTTTGGTATACTATATCCACAAGTTCGGATTCGCGCTCGGGCAAAAAGACGCCCACGACCGTCTTCACCATCCGCCTCACGCCGGTGACCACGCCGAGGATACCCAGGATTATCATCAGGCTCGCCCCAAACCTCGTATCCGGGCTCTCCTCGACGATAATGAAAACAGACCCCATGGATATGAGGACCACGCTCAGTATCAAAAGGAATATCCATCTTTTTACCCCCATACCGGGGATGAGCCATTTTAGTTTTTTCATCACGAGTCCTGAGTCCGGAGTCTGTTTCTCAGCGTTTTTTGCCGTCTTCGTCGGAAATGACCTTGACTATGTCCTTTTCGTCGCCCGCTTTCTTCAGCAATTCCCTTACGTATTTATCCTTCAACAGGCGCGATATCCGCGCAAGCGCCTTAAGGTGCGGCCCCGCCGAATCCTCGGGCGCCAGCAACAAGAAAAAGATGTGCGTAGGCTCCCCGTCCAGAGACTCGAAATCCACGCCGCTTTTCGACAGGCCGAAAGCCGCCACCAGGGTTTTGATGTATTGAGATTTTCCGTGAGGTATCCCTATGCCCTGACCGATGCCTGTGGAACCTAACGCTTCCCTCGCCATCAATATCTTGACTATCTCCTCTTTTTTCGCCTTGATCACGCCTGCCTTCGCAAGCGCATCGACAAGCTCCCTTACAACACCCTCCTTGTCCGATGACTTAAGGTTGTCGATCACCGCCTTTCGGTTAAGAAAATCCATTATTTTCATCTTTTCCTAATACTCCTTTCTTTTTCGCTTAGAATAGGGACTTGGAGCGAGGGACGGGGTTCGAACCCGCGACAACAGCGTTGGCAACGCTGTGCTCTACCAGCTGAGCTACCCTCGCGTGGTAATTTTTGATAAGGTTAACGCCAATGACCTAATATATGGTACCCCCACCAGGGCTCGAACCTGGGACACCTTGATTAAGAGTCAAGTGCTCTACCAACTGAGCTATGGGGGCGCTATTTACTAAAATATAGAGGTGTTCATTTTATCACACAGAGTGAATATTTCAACAAAAAATAGATTAATATGGTGCGGGCGGAGGGACTTGGCGGTCTCGCTCGGCTCGCTTCGCTTGCCAGGATGCTCGACTCGGCCACTCGCTCGCGTCGCTAGCTCGGGTGTCACTTCGAAGTACGCGCTTCCCGCTCCTGTTCGTCGCGCGCTCGCTCTCTTCAAGTCTGCACCCGCACATATGTTATAATTATGGTGCGGGCGGAGGGACTTGAACCCCCAAGGATTACTCCACATGGTCCTAAGCCATGCGCGTGTGCCAATTTCGCCACGCCCGCATTTTGTGGTGACAGTCACCCTATTTTAAGAGTGACAAATAGATAGTAACTAACTATTATGAATTCTTAAAATAGGGTGACTGTCACCACTTGACTGGCGCGCCTGGCAGGGGTCGAACCTGCGACCTACTGGTTCGAAGCCAGCCGCTCTATCCAACTGAGCTACAGGCGCATCTATGAATCGATTATAATATCTTCCAGCTTCCGCTTCGGCACATGGTGCCTTCCTTCGCCGTCGCGCCAGTATTTGATGTCTCCGGAAGGCCCTATCTCCTCAAGTACTACCTCCTCTTTCGGCTTACCTACAACCAGAACCAGGAGTATCTCATACCGCTTCGGGACCTCCAGCGCTTTTCTTAACCCCTCGCGGTCTATTGACCCTAAAATGCAGCCGCCGAGACCCTTCTCTGCTGCGCCGAGCATAATACTCTGCGCCGCGATACCCTGGTCGCATTCAAACGGCCTACTGATATCGGCATCCCCCAGGACGATAATATAAGCTGCCGGTCTTTCTCCTTCCGCGGGTCCATGCCAATCTTTTAAGTACCCGGCCCACGCAAGATGAGGGAATATCAAAGCGTTCTTTTTTGGCTCATACGAAAGCATGTACTTAAGCGGCTGAAGATTAGCGCCCGACGGAGAAAGCCTTGCCAGCTCGACCAGCTCCCGAAGCGTATCCCTCCCTATAGCGATATTTTGAAAAAAACGGCGGCAGCTTCTGTTCTTTTTAACGAGTTCTTCGATCATACCGGCGGCTCGCGATAGACGGCTCAGAGCTTCCCTTTCTTTTTGAAATCCTCCATCAATCTCCTTATATCGCCGTCCGCGGACCTCATCACCTGGGTGCATATGAATATAAGCACGGAAAACTGCCAGCAATCCTCAGGCCCTATTATCAGGCCCGTAAGCACGTCCTCTTCCCTTTGCAGCTTATCGCGGAACTGCTCGATGGCCTTCGAAAGGCGCCCCTCAAAGATATCAAGCGAATACGTCTTGTTATTGTATCTCAGGGAAGGAAATTTCACCCCTCTCACAAGGAGGAAGCTCGCCACCTTATCGTCTGTGGCGCCGGAGTCTTTTTCGAAGTCAAACCCTTCGAAATGCGGCAGGCCCAGCGGAAGGATCAACGACGGTTTTTCGACCGTCACCGAGCCCTTCCGCACTACAGTATCTCCAGTATTTATGGAAGATTCCGACAGAAAAATATAAGGAAGATCTGTATGAGAGAATGTATATAGGTCCTGAACGCGGGGCCTGATTATCTCGGTCTTCTCCAGCGCTTTTTCCCATCTTTCCTGAACGTCCATTCTTGCCCCTTTATCGTGGTTTTAGGTAAAGATATTTTAACAGCAGGAGCCTATTTGTCAAGCTTTATCTGTTATAATAATACTAATATAACAGGCTAAATTCTTATATTATAACAGTAACCGGCCCGTCGTTTACGAGCTCCACCTCCATGCGCGCGCCGAAAGAGCCGGCCTTGACCGCCGCTCCTGCCTCTTTCAGCATCCCGTTAAACCTCTCCCACAATTCTTTTGCCGTGCCGGGTTCCGCCGATAGCTCAAAGCCGGGCCTGTTCCCCCTCGTTGTATCCGCGTAAAGCGTGAACTGGGGAACGCTTAAGATCTCACCGCCGGCCTGCGTTATATTTAGGTTCATCTTGCACCCGCGCCAAACCTGAAATATTGGCCGCCAGC
>CAZYBX010000019.1:12091-13551 GCA_964645565.1 uncultured Planctomycetia bacterium
CTGCTTGTGTCCGCATAAAGGGTAAACTGCGGAACGCTTAAGACCTCGCCCCGCACCTGAGTTACATTAAGATTCATCTTACCCCGCTCGTCTTCGAATATGCGCAGGTTCACCACCTTCTTAGCTATCCGTTCGAGCTCTTCGGCCTTATCCTCTTTGCCTATCCCTGCCAGGATCAGCAGTCCCTTCCCGATCTCGGCGATACTGCGGCCGTCCACTCTGACATTTGCCGTCTTTACGCGCTGTATGACCAATCTCATATCCCTATCCTCTAATACGGGACACCGGGAAAGTGATAATTCCCTATGCTCACGTTTTTCAGTCCCGCCTCCCGCGTATGGCCCTGATCCGCTCCAGCACAGGAGGATGGCTGTAATGCAAAAAGACTTTAAGCGGATGCGGCGTAAGATTCGCCAGATTATCCGCGCATAACTTCTTCAGGCCGTCGATCATGGCTTCGGGCTTTCGATAGGTCTCGACCGCGTAAGAATCGGATTCGTATTCGTATCTCCTCGACAGGAAATTGGCGGCTACGGAGAGCAAAAGGCTTATGGGTGTATATAAGAAACTGAAAAAGACGAGGCTCGCGTAGACAGAGACATCCTTCATCCCGAACGCGTCAAAGAGGCCCCTGTTATTTATAAAAAACGAGAGGATGAAAAACATGAGGCCCGAATTCACCGTCGACAGCATCACATGCTTAAAGATATGCTTCTTCCTGTAATGTCCGATCTCATGCGCCAGGATGCCTACCACCTCGTCCACCGTATGCCTCTTTATCAGCGTATCGTAGAGGACCACGCGGCGGTATCTGCCGAATCCGGTAAAGAACGCGTTCGACTTCGCCGAACGCCGCGACGCGTCCATCTTGAAGATCCCCTTTATCCTGAAGCCCTGCGAGCGGGCATAGCTATTTATAGCCTCTTTCAGCTCGCCGTCCTCAAGGGGGATGAATTTATTAAAAAGCGGCATGATCGTGACGGGCGCTATGAATATCAGAAACAGCTGGAAAATCGTAACGGCCCCCCAGCAATAGAGCCACGCCGGACGCCCAGCGGCCTCAAAGAACCATATCACGGCCGCAAACATGATACCGCCTATAAGGGCGCCTAAGATCCAGCTCTTTATTATATCCAGGACAAAGGTCCTGACATCGGTCCTGTTAAAGCCGTATCTTTCTTCCAGTACGAACGTGCGGTAGGCCGAAAATGGGATGCCGAGCGACTGTGACGCCAGAAGCAGGATGCCGGCGAAGGCGAGGCCCGTCAGGATATGATTGAGCCCGAGGCCCCTCGCGATCCTGTCCGCATAGTTAAATCCGCCGGCGAGGACAAAGATTACTATGACTATGGTGAAAACGGCGCCTTTTATCAGCCTGAAGCGGGTGGTATCCTTCAGGTAGGACTGGGATAGTCTGTATTTTTCCGGGTCAAAATAGCCTTCGAACTCATGAGGCAGGC
>CAZYBX010000020.1:0-961 GCA_964645565.1 uncultured Planctomycetia bacterium
CGGAGGAGATCAAGCAGGCGGTCATAAACTCTGTTAGGGACGTGCCACTTGGTGATGAACAAAATTATGATCGTCACCAAGTGGCACGTCCCTTCAAACCAATATGAAAAAGATCGATTATTTAATAGAGTCGGCGAAGAAGAATCCGAAAAGGATCGTGCTCCCGGAGACGGATGACGAGCGCGTCGCCGGAGCCGCAAAGCGAATCAGGAAGGAAGGCATAGCGCGCCTTGTTTCTATAGGCGATGCCGACAGGGAAAAATTGGCCGATGGCTTCTTCGAGCTTGTGAAGCATAGAGGCGTTACGTCAGAAGCGGCCGGGAAGGCCATGGATGACCCCTTATACGCGGCCGCGATGATGGTGCGGCTGGGCGCGGCTGACGGTTTTGTGGCGGGGGCTGTCCGCACGACCAGGGATGTGATAAGAGCGGCGATGCAATGCCTGGGCACGGACCGCGCGGCAGGCATCGTATTCGGCGCGTTCTTGATGGAATCGGATAACCGCCTTTACGGAGATAACGGATTTTTCATCTTCGCGGACTGCGCCGTGATCCCGGCCCCCTCCGCAAAACAGCTTGCTAAAATAGCGATATCAAGCGCGGGCCTGCTGGAGGGCCTTTTTAAAATAATGCCGAGGATCGCGTTTCTTACTTATTCGACGGCCGGAAGCGCGGAGGGCGAATCTATCGATAGAGCCAGAGAGGCGGTCTTAAAGGTAAAACAAGACAGGCCCGACCTGCTTGTCGACGGAGAATTACAACTCGACGCCGCGATCATACCGGATATCCAGAAGCGCAAGGCGCCGGACAGCCCGTTAAAAGGCAGAGCGAATATCATGATCTTCCCCGGGCTGGACGCCGGCAATATAACATATAAAGCCGTTGAGCGCTTCGGCGATGTAAGGGCGGTCGGACCGGCTCTCATAGGCCTCAAGAAGCCGTGCGGCGACCTTTCCAGAGGC
>CAZYBX010000020.1:971-13454 GCA_964645565.1 uncultured Planctomycetia bacterium
CGCGGATGACATCGTGGCAAACGTCGCTTTGACATCGGTCAGGGCGCATTTAGCCGGGGCCGGGGGACAGTATGAGTAAGGTAATAGTGACCGGCGGGGCGGGTTTCATAGGAAGCTGCCTGCTTTGGAAGTTAAACCGGGAGGGTATCGCCGATATAATCGTAGTCGACGAGCCGCTGACGCCGGGAAAAGATAAGAATCTGGCCGGCAAGAAGTTCGGCGACTATATAGACAAGGAAAAATTCCTCTCAGCGGTAAGTTCGGCTAAATTAGACAAGGATATAGACGCTATATTCCATCTGGGCGCCTGTACCTCCACCACATCGATGGATATGGATTATTTCGTAAAAAACAATGTGGAATATTCGAAGAAGTTGGCCAAATACGCCCTTTCGAATAAGATCCGTTTTATCTACGCGAGCTCCGGCGCCACATACGGAGACGGGTCGCTGGGGTTCAGCGACGATTACGACGTCACTTTAAGGCTCAGGCCCCTCAATCCTTACGGTTACTCAAAACACCTTTTCGACCTCTGGGCGATAAACGCGGATGTCATCGACAGGGTCGTCGGCTTGAAATATTTCAATGTCTTCGGCCCCAACGAATACCACAAACAGGACATGAGAAGCGTTATCGCGAAATCTTTCGATCAGGTCGTAAGAGACGAGAAAATAAGGCTTTTTAAATCCTACAAAGACGAATATAAAGACGGCGAGCAGAAGAGGGATTTTATATATGTCAAGGACGCCGTCAACGCCACCTACCATTTTTTCAAGGACCGCGATAAAGGCGGGCTCTACAACGTAGGCACGGGTAAGGCGAGGACATGGAACGATCTCGCGAAGGCGTTGTTCAAGGCCCTCGGGATGAGACCGGACATCGAATATTTCGAGATGCCGGAGGGCCTGCGCGAAAAATATCAATATTTCACTCAATCGGATATATCAAAGCTGAGAGGGGCGGGCTTTAAGGACGGATTCTACAGCCTGGAAGACGCCGTCGCTGAATATGCCGGATTCTTGAAGGAAAAGTCGTATTTATGAATGATAATAATGTCCCGCGGCTCATAAAGCTCGATTCAAAAGAAAGATACAGGCGCCTCTTCAGCGTCAAGGAAGGCAGCGCTATTGCTCTGCGTTCCGGCCAGGTGGTCTTGAACGAGGGCGAAAATATAGGCGAGCATTCGACGGGCGGTTCGGAAGAGATGCTTGTGATATTGGAGGGAAGAGGAGAGCTTATTATTAAGTCCGGAGTAATGGGTTTTGAGAAGGGGACTTCGCTTTACATCCCCCCGGATACGGTCCATGACGTCAGAAACGCCGGCCCCGGCGCCTTGAAATACATATTTGTGACAAGTCCGGTAGGAGCGAATGAAAAACCCTGATTACGAATATATATACGGTCCCGTGCCGTCATGGAGGCTGGGGAGCTCTCTGGGCGTAGACCTCCTCTCCAAAGAGGATAAGATATGCGTATTTGATTGCGTGTATTGCCAGATAGGTAACACGCCCGTCAAGACGACAAAAAGAGACGTATACGTGCCTACGGAGAAAGTGATCAAAGAGATCCGGTCCTTGCCCGCGGGCTTATCCATCGATTATATTACGTTCTCCGGCAGGGGTGAGCCCACTTTAGCCGCGAACCTCGGCGATGTAATAAAGAATATCAGGGATATCAGGAAAGAGAAGATAGCTGTAATCACCAATTCCTCTCTTATGGCCGATGAATCCGTGCGAAGGGATCTCGCGCTTGCGGACCTGGTGATGGCAAAGCTGGACGCTGCGACTCCGGGAACTTTTCAGGCGATCAACAAGCCCGCGGACGGCGTAGACTTCGACGCTGTATTAAAAGGCATCAAGGCGTTCAGAAAGGCATACGACGCTGAATTCGCGGTCCAGATAATGTTCATCGAGATGAACAAAGACGAATATAAGGAGCTCGCCGGGATCGCGTTCGGGATCGAACCGGATGAGATACAGATAAATACGCCTCTGCGCCCGTGCGGCGTGAGGCCGTTATCAAAGCATGAGATCTCCCGTATAAAAGGATATTTCGAAGATTACGGCAGTAAGGCCGGTTCAAAGGCAAGGATCGCCGTAGTGTATGAGGTCGAACATAAAAGGGTCCGGGCCATAAGCGATGAAGAGACTCTGAAGCGCCGCGGCGGAGCCAAATAGGCTCAAGGAGGGGTTTATGATCGCCTTGAACAGAGAGATAAAATTCTGGAAGATGTTTAAGAGGTTTTTTCAGCACATCAGATACAATAAGGCCACCGATATCGACGGGCCGGACCTTCTTCACGAGAGATTGTATGTCAGGGGAAAGGATATAAACGACCTTATAGGGGATTTCACTTTCAGCGAGGCCGTTTTTCACATATTACTGAACAAGCGGCCCGACGAGACTGAACGCAGGATATTTGACGCCGTGCTCGTAAGTTTTCACGGCGGTTTCGGTTATAGCCCGCCCACCGTGCTCCTGGCGCGCCTTTCCGCTACTACCGGGACCTCGGTAGCTCAGTCTCTATCCGCCGGCTACGCGGGCGGCGGGAAATACCACGTCGGAGCCATTGAGAACGCCATGGCGTTTTACGAGGAGGTCAAAAGGACGAGGAGCGCGGGTATGACTTTGCGCGAACATACCGAAAACCATCTAAAGAAGATCTTTGACTCGGGCGGAACGCTTTACGGATACGGACACCCCCTGTTTAAAAAGGATCCCCGTCCGGATAGGCTGAGAGCTGTACTCAGCGGCATGGGTTACCGAAGTGACTATATGGAGATCTATGATACGGTGGCGGAAGCCGCCTACAGGGAAAAGCAGCTTTATCCGAATATCGACGGGATAACTTCCGCGATATTGCTGTCTCTGGGGTTTACCAAGGAGCACGGAACCGGGCTCTTTCTTCTTTCGAGGACATCCGCCATGCTGGCGCACATAGTCGAAGAAATGGCGCAGGGCCCTTTTTACATCGCGGAAAAACTCTATCCGTTAATAAGGACTTTGGAAAGAGAACGCACGGAAGCGGCTATGAGCGGCAAACCATGAAGCCGCGTGCAGGGGAGGTCATGATGAAGGAGACAAAGGACGTCGAGCTGAGACGCATAGATGTAGTAAGCGTCTTCAGGTTTTTCGGAGGAGCGTTTTTACTTGTGGGGCTGGTGATAGGCCTTTTTGGAAACCTGTTGAGGATAGATCTGATATCCACCGGGATCGGCCGCGCCTTTCCTTTTATAAGCAGCGTCAGACCGGGTATCGCCGCCGGAATGGTATTCGCTTTTTTTTACGGGTTATGCGGCGCTGTCGGTTTCTCCGTATTCGCCTTGCTTTATAATTTCTTCGCCGCGTTATTCGGAGGCGTAAAAATCGAGACAAAAGAATAAATGAATATCAGAGTAATTAAGAAAACAGAAAGTTACATATTTTTAGGAAATACACAAATTTGAATTAATTTGATTGACAAATGCTCTGGTAAGTGTTAAGATATCTTTGCACGTTAAGTTTAAAAAAACCTATCTTCACGAGGTTAGGGGGCACTAAGTGGAGATCGAGATACATCTGTTAATCGGGAGCCTGGTCATTCTCTCTCTCGCTATCGTTTTGATGGCAGCCAGCCACAGAGAGGAGCTTACGGGTCCCGGTAGTTTATTCGCGAAGCAAAATAAGTTTTTTAAAAAGGAGAGGAGAGCCTTCCCCCGTTATCAGACTCTTTTAAAAGCTAGGTATAAGACTCCGCTGGAAGACGGCATTTCGTGGATCAAGGACATCAGCAGGGGCGGAGCGAGAGTGTTTTTAAACAATCTGGATCTCGGTACTATAGTTTCGCTTGAGGTGGAGTTGCCGTACAACCGCAGGCCTGTCTTTATGCAGGGCAATGTAGTGTGGAAGCGCGGCACCGATTCCGGTGTCCGGTTCGGCGCGGCCGAGCAGGATGATCTGACAAGGATCCTCGAGTTCATCGGCCACAAAGAGCGGCTGCGGATGGCCACAGTATAAACGATATTTGCTCCGGCGCGTAAGATATATCCCAGGCAGAATATGCTTGGGATTTTTTATTTTTACAGGTATAATTTATGTAGCTGAGGAAGGAAATATGAGGAAGACGGCGGTAAACCGCAAAAGTGTAAAGGGCAGGGAATACGGGGAGTTGCTGGATAAGTATAACCTTCTTTTATATCTGATGGACCATATCCCGGACGTAATATACTTCAAAGATAAAAAAGGCAGGCTTATTTCGGTCAACCGCGCCCACGCCGAGGGGTTCGGCCTTAAGCCTAAAGACGTGATAGGAAAAACGGATTTCGATCTCTTCCCGAAGATAAAAGCCGAAAAAATGGCCAAGGACGATATGTACGTCCTTAAGACGGGCAAGCCTATAATCGACAAGATCGAGCGGGCGACGAGCCCCGGCGGAAGCGATAATTACGTCTCGACCACCAAGATCCCCAAGCTCGACGGGGAGGGGGCGGTCGTAGGGTTGGTCGGTATCACCCGCGACGTCACCCGCCGCATGCAGTACGAACAGCTCAAGGAGAGGCATTCGCGCGTTCAGAGGAGGCTGGAGATTCTGGAGGAGATGAGCAGGATGAAGTCGGATCTCGTCTCGTCGGTTTCGCACGAGATCAGGACGCCCCTGGCGATCATCAAACAATTGGTCATGCAGCTTTCCGGCGATGCCGGCGGGCCCGTCAACGAAAGGCAGAAGGAGATCATCGAAAAGACGCAGGATAATATAGAACGCCTCGGGAAGATAATAGACGAGCTGCTCGATGTCTCCAGGATCGAAAGAGGGCGTTTTAAGCTGGAATATTCTCTGGTAGACCTGAAAGGCCTGATAGCGCATAGCCGCGACTATTTTCAGAAAACGGCGCGGAAGAAAGGCATAGCGCTTGACTATTTACTGCCCGGCCATCCCGTCAATCTGTTTGTCGATGTCGAGAGAATAAATCAGGCCATATACAACCTGATCGATAATGCTGTGAAATTCACGGAGCAGGGCGGAAATATCAAAGTGGAACTCAAGGTGCTGGATACTAAAGTGAGGATCGGCGTGGTGGATACGGGCATAGGCATCTCAAGGGCGCATCTCGCGGGCCTGTTCAAAAAGTTCAGGCAGGCCCCGGACATCGCAGGCTACGGGAAAAAAGGCATAGGATTGGGGCTCTCGCTTACGAAAGAGACGGTGGAGAGGCACGGAGGCGAGATATGGGCCGAATCAAAACCGGGCATAGGGAGCAAATTCTATTTTAATCTGCCCCGTTATTATATCCCGGACGCGCTGGACAACAAGATCATCCGGAGGATAAATCATCTATTGAAGAAAAAGGTGCCTCTGTGCGTGGTCAATCTGCAGATAGCCGATTACAAAGTGGCAAAGAAAGATAAAAAAACGGGCGGCAGAAGGTTTTTTAAAAACCTGGAGGTCATAATAAAGGAGGTAATAAGGGATGAGGGGCGCGGCCGAAAAAGGGCGAATATCGTTATCGTCGATACTAAAGACGGAAGGTACAGCGTAGTCTTTCCGGGCTCTACGGAGGAGCGGGCGAATCGGCTCGCTTCGCTGTTCGATGATAAGATAAGGGCCTATTTTGATAAGAACAGGATAAAGGGTGTCTTTATCAGCCTGGGTATCCTCTCTTTTCCGCAGGAGGACGAAGCGCGCCTGGTGGAGCATCTGCCGGCAAAGGTCTACGTCAAAAAGATAATGATCGGCCTGGAAAAAAGAAGGTCCAGGAGGATATCTTACAGGATAGATATCAATCTCAGTCTTCCGAAGAACATCACCGGGACGGCCCAGACCGTCAATATATCGGAAGACGGGATCTGCCTTATAACAAATAAATTGCTGGAGACGGATTCTCCCGTAGGCATCGCCATGACACTACCCGGCAGCGGAAAGACCGTCCATATACGGGGGAGGGTGGCCTGGATCAAAAAGATGAGAAGGATGCCCAAAGAGAAAAGCGATAGATATCAGATAGGCCTTGAGACCGTAGGGTTAAAGGACGGCGACAGAAAGCTCCTCCATCATTTTTTGATCTCTTCCGAATAAGGCGTTTTTATCTCGAATTTCTCGCACAGCCTGTTTATCTCTTCGATAATCTTCTTATCCTTGGTGTCGTACTCCAGAAGCCCTATCAGATGATAGATCTTGTTGAACGCCCACTCCTTGGCTATGTTCTTATCGCCCTTTTTCGCTTTTTTAAGAGAATCCACTACGATAAACTCGTTTACCTCGTTTTCGATATCGCCCAATAACTGCAGGGAGAACTCGTCTTCGCCGTCGTATGCGCCGTATAGATTGAATTCCGCCCTCCTGTAAAAATCAGGAAGCGTCTTGGGGAAGACCTCGTCTTCGTTCACGCCGTTTACCCTGTACCGCAGATTTAAGAATATGGGGTCCTTGATCTTGTCATACATCGCCGATATGTGCTCCGATATCTGATGCGAACGCTGGGCGTATTCGGCCCATCCCCTGTTTTTGTATGATATAAAATCCAAAAAATACCTGTTGATCCGGAGCCCGCCGCTCAAAACGAATATGGGCCTGCCGCCCTTATTCGTCTTCGATAGCTCGTTTATGATCTTCCTTGAATCGATGATGCCGTGCGTCGGACGCCCGTCGCTGAACATTATTATGTAAGAAGGGTCAAGCGCTGTTTTTACCCGGAGGGCTTCCAAAAGAGCTTTATAGGCATCGGTGCCTTCGCCGGCGGTCAGTTCCTCGACAAACCTCATGGCTTCCTTTACTGTCTCGGGGTCGGGCTTTACCGGATCCGGCCTGAACCATGAGACATATTCTTTAAACGCCATGATATTAAAGAGGTCGTCGGGATTCAGGTTCTTAAGGCAGTATAAGAGCCCCTCCTTGAATTCCTCCAGCCTCTCTTTCTGTATGCTCAAAGAACAGTCTATCAGGAATACTATCTCCTTAGGTATCCTTTTCAGCTTATCGACGTCTTTGCCCGCCTGCACGGTGATCTTGTAATATTTTTTTCCGTCTGAGGGATCCTCGTACGTCGCGATATTGTATACGAGGTATTCCTCAAGCTCCGAGAAGGCGCCTTTTCTCATAACGGGCGAACTTTCGCCCATCCCGAAGCGGGAAAGGATGCCGCGTTTTATATCCTGCATCATCCCGCCCACCGCCTTGGGCGTGAACCCCGGCATCTCCTCGAAGAATTCCTCCGGAAACTCGGCTTCCAAGAGCTCCTCCGGGATCACGGCCTCCTCGTCCATGCCGCTGCTTACTTCGACGATATCCTTCCTTGTCTTTCGCTCCGCCATCTTCTTGAGCTGTTCGGCCCTTCTTTCCTTTTCCAGGTCTTCGATGTCCTTGAGATTTTCTATGGTCAGGGGTTTGCTTATCCTCTCGGCCTCTTTTGTCATGGCCTCTTTTTCTATTTCCTCCGCGCCGATGCCTTTCGAGGTCCCTTCGGGCAGTACGGGACTTTCGAACTTTATTTTCTGCAGGTATGCGGTCTTTTTGTTCCTGGCCGTTCTCGTCTGCCTGGCCACGGGTTTTTTCTCGACGGACTTTATGTTGAATATACTTCTGGACCTGTCGAGCACGCTGTGGATGCCCGGCAGGTTCACCGTGGCGGAATACGCGAAAAACAAAATATGGACGATCACCGAGACGGCTATCGCGAAAAGTATCGCGTTATTTCTTAGGCCGTTTTCGATCCGCCTGTAGATGACAAGAGCTAATTCTTTAATCTCCATCTTATATCCTTTAACCTGGCCCCGGCTTCCCGGGCAAATTCGGTCTTGCCGTACCTGTCCAGGACCTCCTGATACGCCTTTTTTGCTTCCTCGACTTTTCCTAATTCCTCGAATATATCGGCTGCCCTCAAAAGCGCCCTGGGGCAGTATTCGCCGTCGTCGTAAAGGATGGCGACCATCATATAAAGCTTGTACGCCTGCTCCAGGCTGCCTTTAAGGAACTCGATACCGGCCGTCTCGAACTTGGCCCGCATGGCTATTGTATTGTCGTCCGGATTCTCAAGCGCCGCCGCATCGAACTCCTCTTTGGCCTTGTCGTATTCCTTACCCGCCAAAAGACAAAGGCCCTTGCCTATGCGCGAACCGCCGGTATATTCGTCGATCGGGTCCTTCCCCGACAGGACGATGTCGTAATTCTCTATGGCCTTAGCGAAATCCTTGATCTCCCTGCAGGCCTCGGCCTTGAAATATGCTATTTCCCTCGCGTTATCCTTTACGCCTTCCCGCCCCTCCAGATCTTCCAAGATACGGATAGCGTCTACGAAACGGCCGGATCCGATATAGTGCTTCACAAGCCAGAAATATCCCTCCACGCCGAGGTCGTTGTCCGGAAAATCGCTTATTATACGGTCGTATATTTCCGCGGCTTTGTCTTTATCGTCTTTAGCGAAGTATATAAGCACCTCGTTCTTCAAGGCCGCGTAATACAGCCCGTCGGCCTTTTTGTCTTTCTCAAGCTTTTCGTAATATTTTACGGCCTCATCGAAATCATTCACTGCCTGCAGGCTGTACGCCAGGCGGAAGCAGGCGTCCTGGAGCTTAGGGCTGTCTTTGTATTTATCCGCGAACTCTTTATAGGTTGTGATAGCGTTAGAGTAATCATTTGACTCCGAATAGACGGAACCCAGCGTAAAGGCTATTTTT
Organism: uncultured Planctomycetia bacterium; assembly: GCA_964645565.1. Classification (GTDB taxonomy): domain Bacteria; phylum Omnitrophota; class Gorgyraeia; order JAHIPI01; family JAHIPI01; genus BS750m-G14. The sequence goes on from CAZYBX010000020.1 coordinate 9,621, forward strand.
TCCCTGAATTGGCCGTCGGGAAACGTAGACAGGTAAAGCTTGCAGTCCTTTACGGCTGTCTCGAAATCGCCGCTCTTTATATCAAGCAAGACCGCGTTATATAATGCCGCCTGGCTTTTAGCGCTGTCTTTAGACTTCTCATAGAATTTTATAAAGAGTTCCCTTGCGTTCTTGTTTTGGTCCAGGTTTTTTCGCACGTAAGCGAGGCTGTATATCGCGTCGATCACAAAAGGCGAATCCGGGCGCTCTTCGATAAGGCGGTTGAATTGCGCCGAAGCGTTATCGAAATCGCCCGCGCCGTAAAGCGCCTCGCCCTTAAGAAAAAGGACGTTTTCCCTGTATTCGTCTTTATCCGCGAGCCGCGCCTCTATCTGATCCAGCGCCTCCTTAAAACGCTTTACCGAGATCAGTATCTCGCTCTTCTTCAGGGCGGCCCTGTCTTTGTTTTTCCCGCTCACCCAGCCGCCGGCGATGAGGGCGTCAAGCCCCTTCAAGGCTTCGTCCGGCTTGCCGGTTTCCGCATATGCCGAGCACGCGGTAAAACGGACATCGAAAAACCTGTCTTCGTCTTTGATCAGATTCCGGCGGCCGGTGTATTCCTTTATCAACTCATCGTATTTTCCGGTATTAAAAAGCGCAAGCAATAGATTGCTCAGCGCTTCCGCGCTTATCTCGCTTTCCGGATAATCCGCCAGGACTTTTTTGAACGTATCGATCGAGGCCTCATAATCTCCGGACAAAAAGAGCGTCTCAGCCGCCTTATAAACGGAGAAGCTCTTTGTCTTATCATCCGCGGCTTTTTCCCGGGCTTCCTCGTAGCGCTTCAGCGCCTTTTCGTATTCGGAGCCTTCCGCGTAGATCTCCCCGAGTTCGACAAGCGAGTTAAAGGCGCATTCGTTGTCATCCGCCATCTTTACGGCCCTGTCGAAATAGTGGATAGCCTGCGAGTCGTTGCCTTTTATCCTGTTGGACTTGGCGAGATAGTAGCATAAAGTCTGCATCTGGTCCCTTCTATAGTCTTTTCCCTCCAGCGCCCTGAATTGGGCTATCGCCTCGTCGAATTTTTTAGTGAAAAACAGTATCTCGCCCATCCTTAATTTTACTACCAATGTCTGATTGTCTTCCGCCGGATACATCTCCAGGTACCTATTGTATTGCGCCGCGGCCTCATCGTATCTTTTTTGAAAATATAGGCTTTCCGCAAGGCCGAAATAGGCGTCCCGCAGGTGTTCGCTCTGCGGATAAGAGTCGATGAACTTCCCGTATTCATCGCCTGCCATCTTGTACATACCGCGCTCAAAGAGACCCGCGGCAAAATCGAACTGCTCAAGCGCGGCTGCCTCCGGAGACGCTTCCTCTGCGGGCGAGAATCCTATGTTTCCCAGCAGCGCCGCCGCAAATAAGATTATTATGGGGATGTTTTTCCCGGCCATATGCGATGTTACTCTTCCTTTAAAGTGGCGAAAGAGACGTTCCAGATATCGGCGCTCGCGCAGGCATCCAGCACATTCACGACATATTTATGGTATGTGTTTTCGTCGGCGCGGATGATGACCGGCTGATCCGGAAAGAGCGTGGAGATCCTCTGCAGCATCTTTTCCAGGTCTTCGTAAGTGAGCTTCTTCTGGTTGACGATGACGGTCCCGTCCCTCAGGATGTTGATGATGATCTCGCCCGGGCTCCTCACGATCTCTTTCGATTCCTTCGCTTTCGGGACGCTGATGCTTATTTCGGATTCCAGCTGGTTGAAGATGGAAAGGACCATAAAAAATATCAGCGTCAGAAAGACGATATCTATCAGAGGCGCCATCTGGACGGCGGGCCTCTGTTTCTGGTAATCCGATATGTTGAGATTTACCGCCATGTTACACCTCCTCCATGAATTTCAGGATGTCGGAAGTGTGGCTTTCCACCGCGTTGGATATCTCCTGGACCTTGCCTCTGAAATATGAATAGAAGATCATAGCCGGAATCGCGACGATAAGGCCTCCCGCCGTCGTGACCATGGCCTTGGATACGCCGCCTGCCAGCAGCACAGGTTTTACGACGGCCGCCTGGAAGGCTATCACATTGAACGCCTGTATCATGCCGAGCACCGTCCCGAGCAGGCCTACCATGGGAGATATTATAGCTATGTCCGAGAGATAGCTGATATTTTGCCACAGGCCGGCGATCTCTTTTCTTGCCGAATTTTCCGCCGCCTCGCGCGCGACCGTAGGCCCCTTAGACCTTTTGAGCAGCCCCGCGACCACGATCCTGGAGATCAGATTATCCTGAGTCTTGCATAGTTCCTCGGCTATCTTATGTTTATTTTTGGCGAGTTTTTGTATGATATCCTCCGTGAAATCATCCGGCGCGAGCCTGTTTATCTTCAATGTCATAAAATTATATACTATGCTTGCTATGGCGGCGACCGACAAGCCGGCCAGGACTATCATTATGAAACCGCCGGTCTGTATCAGCTGCCAGAGCGTCATGCCCTTCTGCACCTGGTCCACCGAGTCTATGTACGACTGTAACTCGGTATTGATGGCGGCGTGCAAAGGCAGGACGAGATAAAAGCTCAAAAGCGCTAAGGCGGATATGACAATAAATCTTTTTCTCATGGTATACCCCTTTCTTGTATCGTTTTTGCCTTATATTAGCATAAATACTCTACCACTTAGACCGTCTTTCTTCAATAGAAATCAGCGCAGCCATAACCCTTGATTAATGAATAATTAGGGTGTATAATACTTAAAATGTTGTATCATCATTTTTAAGGAAATCGGCAAAAGTACGGCCGTACATTTTATCCTGCCGATAAAGAAAGGCTTGACATGATGAAGAAAATATTGATAGTGGATGACGACAGTGACATAAGAAAAGTACTGAAGGCCAGGCTTGAGTTAAGCGGCTTCAAATGCTTTACCGCGAAGGACGGACGGGAAGCCGTTAAAAGGGCAAAATATAACAGCCCGTCTCTTATAATCCTGGATCTGGTGATGCCCGGCATGGACGGCTTTGAAACATATAAATCGTTAAAGGCGGATGAACACACAAAAAATATACCGATAATAGCTTATACAGCCCAGGACGCCGATATTGTTGCGGAAAAGGGGATAGCGGCCCTGGATATAGTGGAATTTATACTGAAGCCCTTTGACACGGAAGTATTGATGCTCGCGATCAATAAAAGCCTTGCTGACAAAGAGTGACTATACTTCAAAAAACCTGACGGAGTGCGATATGGTGAAAAAGATCCTGGTTGTGGACGACGAAATAGACATTTTAAAGATACTCGATAAACGGCTTTCTCAGGCTAACTACGTCGTGCTTAAAGCGGATAACGGGAAAGATGCGGTGGAAATAGCGAAAAAGGAAAAGCCGAACCTGATTTTGCTTGATATTATGATGCCCGGCATGGACGGCGCCGAGACGTCCCGCGTCTTAAGGGACGACCCCGGCACTAAAAATATACCGATCGTGTTCCTCACATGCCTTATGAAAAAAGAAGAGGAGAGGCAGGGAAATGTCATCGGGGGCAGTTATTTCGTCGCTAAGCCTTATAAGCCGGACGAGCTGATGGATATTATAAGAAAAACAATCGCTTAATAGTTGATACCCGCGCCCGTAGCTCAATTGGATAGAGTGACTGACTACGAATCAGCAGGTTGGCCGTTCGAATCGGCCCGGGCGCGCCAGTCTATATCGCCCTGCGACCGAAGGGAGTCCCGAGAGAAATCGAGGGGCGATTTTGCGATTATGTCATAGGGCTTACTATATGAGGATAAATAGGGACATAAATAGGGACAGACCCTATTTTTAAGATTTTAAATAGTTAGTTTCACCTAT
>CAZYBX010000021.1:0-13368 GCA_964645565.1 uncultured Planctomycetia bacterium
CCCTCCTCGTCCCTTCTCTGACCGTTCCGAGTATCGACACCTCCCGGCCGAGCAATTTTCCGGCCTCCCTCAATTTACCGTCCATTATAAGCCCGCGTATCAAGGTGCTGCTTATGACCTTCCCGCCGGACCTCAGCGGCGGCACTTCGCGCACGGTAAATCCGAACCGTCCGCCCAGCCGTCTCAATTCCCTTATCGTGCCCCTCCTGCCGCTCCCGAATAAAAAATTCCTTCCGACCAGAAGCTCCCGCACGTTCATTCTCTTCACCAAGACTTTTTCCACGAACTCAGCGGGGCCCATTCCGGCGAACTTCTTCGTGAACTTTATAAGCACCGCTATATCCACCCCCTCCGCCGCGAGCAATTTAAGCTTGTGCCGCGTGGATACGAGCATAGGCGGTGTCCTGTGCGGGCGCAGAACTCTCGAGGGATGCGGGTCGAACGTCACGACGCAGCTCTCGGCCCTGATCTTCCCCGCCCTATTCAAAAGAAGGCTCAATATCCTTTTATGCCCGCGGTGCACGCCGTCGAATATGCCGATAGTGACGGCCGCCGGCCTGTCTATATGAAGATCAGCGATCCCTCGCACTATTTTCATCTGAGTACGGCTTTCCCGGCTTTAAGCGATTCGACGCTCACCGCCTGCGATATGTCAAAATCCCCGGAGCGCGTCCTCCTGAGCGCCGTCATATGGGCGCCGCACCCGAGCCGTTCGCCGATATCGGCGCAGAGCTGGCGGACATACGTGCCCTTCGAGCACACGACGCTGAGATCTACTTCCGGAAGCCGCACTTCGACGACGGATATCTTCTTTATGTTCACCCTTCTCGGTTTTCTGGCGACGGTGATGCCTTTTCTCGCCAGCTTATAAAGGGTCTTTCCCTTATGCTTCACAGCCGAATACATGGGCGGCGTCTGCTCTATCTCGCCCTTAAAGCTCATGACCGCTTCCTCGACGGCCGACGCGCCGATGCCGTTAAGCGCGGAGGTCTTTATGACTTTCCCGGACGCGTCGCCCGTATCGGTGGCCTCCCCCAGCTTCATCGTCGCCGAATATTCCTTGTCCTCTCCGGAAAGCTCGCTCGACCTCCTTGTGGCGCCGCCTACCATCACCACCAGCACGCCCGTCGCTATCGGGTCCAGCGTCCCGGCATGGCCGACCCGCCTTGTCTTAAGCGCGCGTCTGACTATATCGACGACATCGTGGCTTGTAAGGCCTTTCGGCTTATCCACCACAAGTATGCCGCCGCGCTCCGCCTCTACCACAGGAATTCCTCCGCGGTCTTCAGCACCTGGTTCATGATCTTCGGCATATCGCCTATCAAAAGACAGCCGGAGGCCTTGGGGTGGCCGCCGCCGCCGAATTTGCTCGCGAGCACGTTCACGTTGGCCCTGCCCTTGGAGCGGAAGCCCACATGCACCTTGCCTTCGTCTTCAACGTCCTGCCTGAAAAAAATGGATATCTCGGACCCCGCGATACTCCTGGCGAAATTTATAAAACCGTCCGTCCTCTCAGGCACCATCTTTGTATCTTCGAGCATCTGCTTCGTCACGTAGAGATACGCGATCTTGCCGTCGTCCGAGACCGCTATGGTGGAAAGCGCCTTCGACAAGAGCTCTATGTCGCCCATCGACTTCGTCTCATATATCTTCTCGGCGATCTTGGGAGGATGCACGCCCAGTTTAATAAGCTCGCTCGCTATCCGGTGGGTCTCGGGCGTCGTGCATTCGTATCTGAACGAACCCGTGTCGGTCAATATGGCCACGTAAAGCATGACGGCTATATCCTCGTTTATGTTCAGGCCCATATCCCTGTAAAGCCTGAATATCATCTCGCCGCACGAACTGGCGTCGGGGTCCACCCAGTTGAAGTCCCCGTAGAGCTCGTTGCTCACATGGTGGTCTATTATGATCTTTATCTTCGACCTCTCGACGATCGGCCCTATCCTGCCGCTCCGCTCGATCGTCGGGCAGTCCACCACTATGATGTTCTCGTGGCCCTTCAGCATCTTCTTATCGTCGCCGATCACTATCTTGTCCCACTCCGGAAGGAACTTATACCTGTCCGGCACCTCCTCGGAATTCACTATGATCCCTTCCTTGCCGAGCTGTTTGATGAGGCTCAGAACGGCGAGCTCCGAGCCTATGGCGTCGCCCTCGACGTCGATGTGGGAAGTAATGAGATAGTGGTTGTATTTTTTTATCGCCTCGGCCACCGCCTTTATTGCCATTTCTCCTCCCTCTCCTTCCGGATTTTCTCGAACAGCCTGTCCATCCTATCCCTCTGCTCCGCCGTCTTGTCCAGCCTGAAAATTATATCCGGCATGAGCCGGAGCTTTATCCTCTCGCCGATCAGTTTTTTAATAAAACCCTTCGCCCTGTTGAGCGCGACCTCCGTGGACTTCTTCTGTTTCGCGTCCCCGAGGACGCTGTAAAATATCTTGGCGTTTCTGAGGTCGTCGGTGATCTCGACCTTGGTCACGGTGGTGAACCCGATACGCGGGTCCTTAAGCTCCTCCTGTATTATGTTGCTTATCTCTCTCCTTAGCGCGTTCGCCACCCTCCCGGGCCTGACTCCCATTATATTATCTCCGTTTCGTGTTTTAGCACGTCCGCTCCGTTAAAATTCTCCGTGAAACTCATAAGCTTTCCTATGGACCGGTCCAGAAATTTCCTGTCCGGACTTACCTGGCAAACGGCTATCGTGGACCTCTGCCATTTGTCGTGGCCGCCTATCTCTGCGACGGATACGTTGAACCTGCTCCTCAGCCGGCCTTTCAGGCTATTGAGTATCATACGCTTATGTTTAAGCGAATTACTCTCCGGAATATGGAGCTCTATTGTGACTATGGCTACGACCATGATGTCGGACCGCCGCTAAGCCTTTCACTTTTTCCGCGCGGCCAGCTTCCCGGCGAATCGAAGCTCTTCGCGTTTATTTTTCAGCTTGCCGTCCAATTTCGCGGACAGCGTCTTCTCGAGTATCTGAGTGAATTCAGGCCCCGGCGTCATGCCCAGAGCCTTCAGGTCTTCTCCTCTTATGCCGATACGGATACCGTTATATTTGGTCAGAAAATCCGTCACGCGCCGCTTTATGAGACGCCTTCCGCTTTTGGCCATGAAAAATAAAAGTGTCTCATAGGGAAGCGGCTCGAGCAGCCTGTAGACCTCGCTCGGCCTTACGGGTCTTTTGTCACGCAATAGACGCGAGACCCTGCTTCCGAACTGCTTGCACGCGGTCAGCCTCATGCGGTCGCTCCGCTTCATGGCGAACCTGGCGCACACATCAAGCGTCTCTTTCATGTTTAGACCGTCTATCAGGACCATAAAATAGACGAGCCAGAGGTCGATGCCCCTCTTTCTGGAAAAATATTCCTGAAACTGCCCGTAGAGGGCCTTTATGTTCCCGCAAGCCTCCTCGGACGCTTTATCGAACCTGATCTTCGGATGTATGAATCTCAACTCATGAAGGCCGCGCATCCTCTTTATGGCCTTCAGGGGGTCCTTTTCCTTCAAAAGGAGCTCGATCTCCTCGCGCAGCCTTTCGCCCGAAACGGCGTTGAACATCTCCCGCCTGACCGCGTTCCGGATAAGCGATACGGTGCGCCCGTCGATTGTAAAGTCATATCTCTGCTCGAACCTGACCGCCCTGAATATCCTGGTGGGGTCGTCGATGAAACTTTTGTCGTGCAGCGCCCTTATCTTCCTTCTCTTCAGGTCGCGCCTCCCTCCGAAGAAGTCTATCAGCTCTCCGAAATTCTTGCTGTCCATGCTTACCGCCATCGCGTTGACGGTAAAATCGCGCCTGTAGAGGTCGTCCTTTACGGAGCTGAAACTTACCGACGGAAGCGCGGCGGGATGACGGTAAGTCTCCGACCTCGCCGTCGCGATATCTATCTTGAATCTTGCCCCTTTTACCGGTTTCCTCGCTATAAGAGCGGCGGTGCCGAATTTCCTGTGCGCCACGACCGCGGCGTCGAGTCTTTTGGCGGCGTATTTCGCGAACTCAATCGCGTCGCCCTCCACCACGAGGTCCACGTCCAGGTTCCTCACTCCGAGCAAAAGATCCCTCACAAAGCCGCCGACTATATAAGCCTTTAACTGGTGCTCCCCGGCGAGCCCGGCGACGCGCCTTATTATGGAGAGGACTTCGCCCGGCAGCATACGCCTCATCCTGGCAAGGACGTTCACCCGGACATGCCCGGTCTTGGGGAGGCTCTTTTTTGTTTTTTCCGCTGATTCTTTTTTGAATGTGCGGTCGAATAGAGTCCTCAGGAGGGCGGTCCTCGTGATCAGGCCGGCTATCTTCCTTCTCCTCATGACCGGCAGATAACCCACGCCTTTTTCGTAAATGATCCGCCGGAGCTCATGAAAGGGCGTATTTTCCCTCACCGGATAAAGCCTCGTCAGCATGTATCCCTTTACCCTTGAATGCTCCAGCCGGTGGGCGAACGCCTTTTTCACGTTCTCCCGCGTCAATATGCCCAGCAGCTTGCCTCTTTTCATCACTAAGAGCGCGCCTGCTTTCGATGCCTCAAGCTTTTTAATCGCGTCTTTGATCCTTACGTCCGGCTTTATCCGGCCTGCCTGTCTCACCATGCAGTCCCGGGCGTAAAGCCTGGGCCTCACGCGCTTTCTCAGCATGACGAGCAGCTCCGCTTTTATCTCCTCGAGCGTCCTGCCTCTGATGTTCGCGCTCGCCGCGGCGGCATGCCCTCCGCCGCCGAACGGCTTCAGCAGGCTGTTGACGTCGACGAGCGGCAGCCTGCTCCTGGCGAGCAAGAGGACCTTATTCCCCAGATCCACCAATACGAATATCACCTTGAAGTTCTCGACGTCCAGCAATTTCTGCGCCAGCATGCCGAGTTCGCCCGGATAGTCCTGTGTCCTCAACTCCGTGACCGCGGCGCTCACTCCGTTTATATCGAATACCTCCGTGGACCTGATGAGCGCGGAGAGCGTGGAAAGCTCGCCTTCGGAAAGCTCCCTGTTTATAAACGACGAGACTATGCCGAGGTTCGCGCCTTTTGAGATAAGATAGCTCACGGCGTCCACATCCCTCTTCGAGGTGGTCCTGTACGTAAGGCTCCCGGTCTCTTCGTATATTCCGAGCGCCATCAGCGTCGCCTCGAGCGGCGTAAGCCGGATGCCTTTCTCTCTTATGATATCCAGAAGCATCGTGACCGTGGCGCCGACTTTTTTGTAGATGTCTTTGGCCGGCCTGATGTCGTATCTCGTCCTCGGGTGGTGGTCGTATATTATGATCTCGACGCCTTTTTTATCTAACGCTTCCGCGGCCCTGCCGATCCTGCTCTTGTGGCGCGTGTCCACAAGTACCACCCTCTTCACGTCGTCGAGCCGGCAGCTCCTGTCGCTCTCCAGATCGATGAGGTCCCTGCTCAAAGACAAAAACTCCCGGACGTTCTTTTCCTGGGAGCCGGGCAGGAGGAGACGGGAATCGGGATAGAGCTTCTTGGCTGCGACAAGCGAGCTCAGCGCGTCGAAATCGGCCGCGGTATGGGTGGCGATAAGGTCCATTACGGTCTCGGATGGTACTTTTTATGAATTGATTTAAGGCGTTCTTTGTTTATATGCGTGTATATCTGCGTCGTCGAGATATTCGAGTGCCCCAGCATCTCCTGGACGGCTCTCAGGTCGGCTCCCCTCTCCAGAAGATGCGTGGCGAAGGAATGCCTCAGCGTGTGCGGCGTCACCACTTTATCTATACGCGCCCTCTTCGTATAACTCTTGATGATCTTCCATAGCGTCTGGCGGGACATCTTTTTTCCCAGACGCGTCAGAAAAAGCCCGCCCTCGGCATGGGATTTAAGGGACCCGGGCCTTGCCCTGTCAATATACCTTCTTATCACGTCTATGGCTTTCCTGCCCATCGGGACCACTCTCTCCTTCGAACCCTTCCCGACGCATTTCAGGATCCCGAGGTCCAGATTCACATCCTTAAGGTTCAGCCCGACGATCTCCGAGGCCCTCAGCCCCGTGGCGTACATAAGCTCGAGGCAGGCCTTGTCCCTCAGGCCCAGGAGGTTTTTCTGATTCGGGGCGTTCAGTATCTTCTCGACTTCCTCAACGGAGAGCGTATCGGGAAGGTGTTTCCACTGCTTCGGCGTCTCGATGACGCTGGCGATGTCCGTCTTGAGGACGCCTTCCCTGGCCAGAAACCTGAAAAATACCTTCGTGGCCGCGAGGCCGCGCGCGATCGAATTCGCGGATAGTCCGCTGTCCTTCTGGAAAAGCATGAAGTCCGTTATGTCCGATTTTTTGACGGCCTCAAAAGAGGATATGCGCCTTTTTTCCATGTAGCCGGCGAATTTATTCAGATCCCTGCTGTAGGAGGATAAGGTGTTCCTGGACAATCCCCTTTCGACCGAGAGGTAATCGAGAAATTGGTCTATCTTCTGGTCCATAACCTTGTCCGGCCGGTCGGGTTCAGACGGTGTTCATCGTAGTGAACCCGTTATGGCGCCTTTCCTTGCCGATGGTGCTCAAGGGGCCGTGCCCCGGGTATACCACCGTGTCGTCGTCGAGCGGCATGAGCTTATGCTTAATGGAATCGAACAGCTTTTGCTCGGAGCCGTACGGGAAATCCGTCCTTCCCACGCCGTTCCTGAACAGGGTGTCGCCGGTGAAGACCGCGCCGTCCGTAAGAAGCGAGATGCCCCCCGGCGTATGGCCCGGGGTGTGGAGGACCTTAAGCTTCAGGCTCCCCACTTCTATTATGTCGCCGTCCTTGAGCAGCCGGTCGGCCGGCGGGCTTTTTATGTTAAACCCGAAGGCGGCCGACATATTAAGCTCGGTGTCCGTCAAAAAATCCGCGTCCGACATATGTATGAAGATAGGGGCCCTGAACTTGTAGTTCGACGAAATATGGTCTCCGTGCCCGTGCGTATTTATGATGCATTTTAATTTCAGGTTATGTCTTTCGAGTTCCGACTTTATCACGTTATCCCCGTCGCTTGCGGGGTCGATAAGCGCGGCCTCTCTTGTCTGGAGGTCTGCGAAAATATAACAATTAGTCTCCAGGCCCCCTACGACTATTTTTTTTATCATCCGTTTCATGACTTTATCAACCTTCACCTCCTCCTAACTGGCTTTCGCTCTTTATGTAGTTTTTCATCCTTCCGTAGGAATACATATTTATGATGACCCTTTCCAGCCGCTCTATGGTCTTGCGGCTCTGGGTATCCTCCAGGACATTGCGCCTTCTCGCTTTTAACCTCTCCAGCACCGCCTCCATATCCGCGACCGGCCCGTCGAGTTCCTTCGCCTTCTCCTCCACAAGCAGGTCCCTCATGGCCGTCAGATGCCTTAAGGCTTCGGTGGCGGCGTTGATGTCCCGCTTGCGGCTGGTGCCTTCCGTCCTCAGGAGATCCGTGTGCCAATTGTGCCACAAGATGTAACTTTCCTGGTACCGCTCATGAGGAGGCTTAGGCTGGTATTGCTTTATCCGATAGAATGAAGGTTCGTATTCCGTGGGCTTACTCTTTGGCGTGAACTTCCGCCTCAATTCCGCGCATCCCGCGACATTCAGCGCCAGCACCGCTATAAATACTACCCTTATTATTATCCACCTCACATTCCTCTCCCTTGTAGTGGTGACAGTCACCTAATTTTAAGAATAATAAAAGCAAGAATCTTGGTTTTTGTAAACTTAAAATTAGGTGACTGTCACCATATCCATGAACTCGGCTTCGTTGATGATCTTCACGCCGAGCTTTTTTGCTTTATCATACTTTGAGCCGGGCTCGGAGCCGGCCACCACGAAATCCGTCTCTTTGCTCACGCCGGAAGAAGGCCTGCCGCCCTGCCGTCGAACGAGCTCCTCGGCCTCGCCGCGCGACATCGACGACAGGCCGCCCGTAAATACGACGGTCTTGCCGGCGAACGCGCCTTTGGCCTGCGCCGCTTCATCCTTCTTCGGCTCCGACATCCTGACGCCGGCGGCTTTAAGCTTGCCCAGCACCTTGATGTTCTCTTTATTCCTGAAAAATTTATGTATGCTTTCGGCCATTACGGGCCCGATCTCGCGGGTCGCCTCCAGGTCCTGCGCGCTCTGCCTGCCGATCTCCTCCGCCGAGCCGAACTTCTGCGACAGGATCCACGCAGCATGAACGCCGACATGCCGTATACCGAGCGCGAATATGAGGCGCGGGAGCTCGTTCGACTTGCTTTTGTCGATTGCGGCTATAAGATTGCGGGCGGATCTCTCGGCGAACCTATCCAGCGCCTCCATCTGTCCGGGCTTAAGGTAATATAGGTCCCCGTAATCCTTTACCAGCCCTTCGCCGACAAGCTGCTCGACCACCGCCTCGCCCAACCCTTCAATATCCATCGCGTTCCTCGAGGCAAAGTGCAGTATCCTCTGTTTCACCTGCGCCTCGCAAGCCACGTTTTCGCAGCGCACGGCCACTTCGCCTTCGTCTCTTACGACCGCGGAACCGCATACGGGACAGGACTTCGGCATGCTGAACTTCTTCTCTTTGCCGGTCCTCCCTGCCTTCTTCACCCCGACTACCTGAGGTATTATCTCGCCGCTTTTTTCTATGACGACCGTATCGCCGATCCTTATGTCCTTGCGCGCGATCTCGTCTATATTATGCAGTGTCGAGCGCGATACAACAGTACCGGATATGCGCACCGGTTTTAAAACGGCCACCGGCGTCAACGTGCCGGTCCTGCCCACCTGCACTTTTATATCGAGGAGCTTCGTCTCTTTGCGTTCGGCGGGAAATTTGTACGCTATCAGCCACCTGGGGCTTTTTGTCGTAACGCCCAATTTTTCCCGCTGGCGGAATGAATCGACCTTGATGACCATGCCGTCGACCTGATAATCCAGCCTCTCCTTCTTCTTTTCCCATCCGTCGCAGTATTCTATCGCCTCGTCGATGTCCGAAAATCTCGCGACCTCCGGGTTTACCCTGAGGCCGGCGGCTTTCATAAAGTGATACAGCTCATGCTGGCTTTTTACGCCGCCGCCCTCTATCGCGCCCGCGCCGTGCACGAATATATCCAGGCCCCGCTTCGCCACTATCGAAGGATCGAGCAGTTTGAGCGAACCTGCGGCGGCATTCCTCGGGTTCGCGAACAATTCCTCGCCCTTCTTTTCCTTTTCTCTATTAAGCGCGGCGAATCCCTTTTTCGGCATATAGACTTCGCCCCGGATTTCGATCAGGCCGGGCGTCTTAGCGCCGCTTTTTTTAAACTCATGCGGTACGCTCTTTATCGTCTTTATGTTTGCGGTGACGTCGTCGCCCTCCCTGCCGTTGCCTCTGGTAACGCCCCGAAGGAGCCTGCCGTCTTTGTATACGAGCGACATGCTGGCGCCGTCCACTTTCAGCTCGACGAAATATTCGACCTTCTCGGAAGGAAGATTTTTCTTCACCCTCTCGTCGAATTCCCTGACCTCGCCGGCGGAATATGTATTGTCCATGCTGAGCATCGGCACGATGTGTCCGGCCGTCCTGAACCCCCCGGCAGGCTCGCCGCCCACCCTCTGCGTCGGCGAATCGGCCGTCTTGAATGCGGGGAACCTCTCCTCCAGCCCTATGAGCTCTTTCAGGAGGTCGTCGTATTGCTTATCGGAGATCGCGGGCCTGTTCTCTACATAATAGAGCCTGTCATGCCGCCTGATCTCCCCGCGCAGCTCTCTGATCCTCTTTTTCGCCTCTTTCTTGTCCATCGACTTCACCTCACCGCCCGGCGCTCAGCCTTTCGGCCAGCAGCGGAGGCAGGCCCGCCTTCAATATCTTCCTTTGCGCTTTTTTTATATCATAATCGACGCGCTTTATCTCCACCGACCTCTCCCGGTCGTCGTAGACGGCGTATGAGGCGCGCGGGTCGCCGTCCCTCGGCTGTCCGACCGACCCCACGTTCACGATGTAGGAGGAGTCTTCGGCCAATCTTACTTCCGGCATCCTGGAATATGTGATGTCATCGCCCTGCTTCCTGAATATGACCGGCGAATGCGTGTGGCCGACGAACAGCAGCCCCTTCCTCGCCATCTGAAAATTCCTGAGCGCGCTATCAATATCCAATATATAACGGAACTCCTCCGGCCGGTCAAGCGAGCCGTGGGCGACAGTGAAATCCACTCCCTCGTACAAGGTCTTCAAATCCGTCAAATAGCGCCGCTCCTCGTCGCTGAGGCGCTTTGCCGTCCACTCGACCGCGTTTTTCGCGCGCGGATTGAAATACGCCATGTCCAGCCGCCCCACGGCCGCCCAGTCGTGATTCCCGCAGATGACTTTATCCGTAAAACCCTTTGTCAGCTCTATACAGCGGGAGGGATCGGCCCCGTATCCGACGATATCGCCGCCGCAGATATAGGCGCCGAGCCCGTCGCCCCGCATCGCCTCCAGCGCCGCCTCATACGCCTCGAGATTCGAATGGATATCCGAAAATATCCCGTACCGCATGTATCGCCTTGCCGCCCTTTGTGCGCCCCCTACATCCCCCGCAGCTTCTCTTCCGCGGCTGCAAGATGGCTCTTCGTGATCGCCATATGATACTCGTCGTCCCGAAAGACCGTCAGGCAATGCTGCCATTGCCTGTACTCCGCCTCTATGTCGCCCTTTTTCCTGTACGCGTGCGCGATCAGCCTGTCGACGTAGCTGGGGTGCCGGAATCTCGCAGCGCTGGTAAAATATCTGACGCCTTCGTCGTAATCCTTAAGCTTATCATAGTAGATCCAGCCGAGGCTGAACCACAGATCATAGACATCCCGGTTTTTAGTGACGCCCTCCTTTAGAAACCGTATCCCATCTTCTATGTAGACTTCTCTGCCCGGCTCGCCGTCCGCATACTCGTAGAGATTATAGGCCATATGCCACGCGCCCAGATTCCACGACTCCAGAAAATGCGGCTGCATCCACGTAATCGACCTGAGCAGCGGCATGATCTCAAACCATTTTCCGTGATGCCACATCTCGTCTATCTTCACCCACATGATATCGACGGCGATCCCCCTGAACCCGCCTATCACGAAATTCGTCACGAATTCGCCGGGCATGATGACTATTTGCTCGACCAGGTCTTCGGTGATCCGGCTGTAATTGATCGACTGTTGTATCGGCGCGATCATGACAAAGAGCAGCGCGGCAAAGCCTATCAGGATATATCTTCGCACGCGCACCGACGCGCAGGCATCCATCATACCTCTCTCTCGGCAAAAAACAGGTAGCCGATTATCAGCGCTATGGCGGAATAGACCGCTCCGTACGAGACGACCTTCGCCATGTACTCAAAAGAGACCCTGGCGCCGAGGACCACAGCGTTCTGCACGTTGAAGTTCTCGAAATTCGGCAGCAGCGTATAAAGGCTCAACAAAACGCTTTTCATGACGACGCTGTCGAACCTGTCCGCCATAAACTGGATGTAATTGGTGAGATGTCCGATTATGAATATGAGTATCCCGAATATCACGCTGAATATCTCGGAGGCAAACGTGGAGACGCACAGCGTGATCGCGCACAATACGACCAGCTCCATAGCCACAAGCGCAATAGCCTTGAACATGTCCGGCCCGACGCTCCCGCCCTTCAAATATATGATCGCGGTCAGGATCGCGCCCATCATAGCCAGGTTCGTGAAGACGGCGTATAAAGCGCCGAAAAATTTTCCGAACAGAAACTGCGCCCTGCTCACGGGCTTCGAGAGTATCGTGGTCACGGTCTTCCGCTCTATTTCGCGCGGGAGAAGACCCGCCGTGACAAACACCGTTATAAGCATGCCCATGAACCTGATTATCCCGAGGGAGGTGTCCTGGACGATCTTCATCTCCTCGCTTGGCGCGAAGACGGTGAAAAAACGCGTGGAAGCGATAGCCAGGGCGGCGAAAATAAGAATGACATTAAGCAGCCTGTTTCTTAACGCCTCTTTAAACGTGATCCCCGCGATGACGAAAATATTTCTCACGCTCATTGTCCCCCGTTTATCACTTTTATGAAAAAGTCCCTGAGCGAATCCTTTTTTTCGGACACGCTTACCAGCTCCGCCCCGCTCGATTTGGCGAAATCCTCGAGCTTCACCCTCTCCCCCTTGCCCACGCCGCGAAGGACCACGTCCAGCTCATCCTTCACGGTGAGAAGGTCTTCAAGCGAACCCGCCCTGAGGAGCTTGCCTTTGTGGATTATCCCTATGCGGCTGCAGGAGTCCTGGACTTCGGACAGAAGATGGCTGCACAAAAATATTGTCTTCCCACCGGAGTTCAATTCGCGCAGGAATTTCTGTATCTCAACGGCGCCTATCGGGTCAAGGCCAAGGGTTGGTTCGTCCAGAAAGAGCAGGTCGGGGTCGTTGATCAGGCTCGCGGCCAGGCCCAGCCTCTGAAGCATGCCTTTTGAAAAATTCCGCACGCGCATCTTCGCAAATCCGCTCAGGCCGACTTTGTCCAAAAGAAGCGGTATCCTCTTTTTTTTCAGGCCGGAAGGCATACCGAAGAGCGACGCGCAGAATCCCAATAATTCCGCCGGGTTCAGGAAATCATAAAAATAAGGGTGCTCGGGCTGGTAGCCTATTTTCATCTTCGAGGCGATATCCCTGGGCGGCTTGCCCATGACGCTTATCTTTCCGGCTGTAGGAAAAATGAGGCCCAGTAATAGTTTCAATAGCGTGGTCTTTCCGCTTCCGTTCGGCCCTAAAAGACCGAAGACCTCGCCTTCGCCGACTTCAAGCGTAACGCCGTCAATGGCTTTGAAGCGCCTCTCGCCGCCCGCGTTTTTATATTGCTTGCTGACGCCCTCGAGTCTGATCATACCTTCCGCCGCTTTTAAAACCTGACGCCAAAATCCTCGAACTCGCCTGTCGGCTCCATCCAGCTTACCTCGGCGCCCTCGACGTAAGGCTTCATGGAACCGCTCTTCATCTTATGCAAAAAATCTACAATGTCCGTTTCTTCGCCCTCGCATACGCACTCGACCCTTCCGTCGGACAGGTTTCGGACCCAGCCCGTAATCCCGAGGCTCTGCGCCACCCTCTCCGCGGTAAACCTGAACCCTACGCCCTGGACCATTCCGGAATAATAGACATGCAGTCTCTTTTTCATGATCGCACTGACGGGCTTGTAATAACTGGTCGGGGCGGGCGGATTCTCCCGCCGATGCATTGTAACATAAGCGGCGGGATTTCGCAGCGCGCTAAAGCGCACTGCTCAAGAACCGATAGGCGAACCCGCGTCCTCCGACTACCTTGTTAATAACTGGTCGGGGCGGCCGAATCTTGTTGAGATTCGGCACTTCTCCCCTCCGGGGACTTCCTCGCGCATTCGCGCTTGGTCGCTCGGACATTTCGTCCTCGGTCGGGCGGATTCTCCCGCCGATGCATTGTAACATAAGCGGCGGGATTTCGCAGCGC
>CAZYBX010000022.1:0-13108 GCA_964645565.1 uncultured Planctomycetia bacterium
CTTAAAGTATACAACCAAATAGTTGTATTGCCAAGTTAAAAAAACTACCTTTTTTACTAACAGCCCCTCTTTTAAAGCACATTTATTTCTCCTTGTCTTCCGGCCACATCGCATTTTCGCAGGAGAGGCGGTGACTTGCCTTGGGTCAAGAGAATCTGAGGTCGTAGGAGACGCTCCGGCCTCTGGCCTTGCGCCGGATGAGGAGCTTCTTCTTAAGCATGTCATTGATGTCTCTATATGCGGTGGCCCTGCTTACCCTTGTCATCGCTACATATTTCCTTGTGCTTAACCCGCCCGTGAAACCGTCCAAACCGGCCTCTAGCAGGCGAGTAATGACCTTCCGCTGGTTTTCATTGAGACTTGTCTGAGCATTTTTCTGCCAGAAAGCCGCTTTTTGCAGCACTTTTGATATACCGGCCTCCGAGTCTTTGATGGCCCTTGAATAACACTCAAGAAACCACAATAGCCAGCCTGTAATATCAACTGTGCCTTTTTGAGCGCGTTCTAACACTTCATAATATGACTTTCTCTCCTTCATTATCCTGGAGGAAAGCGAATAATACCTCTTCGCCAGATTTTCGTCCTGGGCCAACGCCATATCTGAAAGTACTCTGGCAATGCGGCCGTTGCCGTCTTCAAAAGGATGTATGGTCACAAAATATAAATGCGCTATACCCGCCCGCAGCAGGCCTTCGACATCCTTCGATCCCGCCTCCCACCAGTTTATGAATCTCTTTATCTCAGCACCGATCTTTTCCTTAGGCGGGGCTTCAGAATGGACTTTCTCCCGCCCTATCGGTCCGGAAATCACACGCATAGGCGATTTTCCGCGCCACTGGCCCACTCGAATTTTCGCTAAACCCGAATATCCTGTCGGAAAGAGTGCTGCCTGCCAGGATTTTAATCGCTTTGCGGTGAGCGGTTTTTTGTAATGCGTCGTCGCATCCATCAGAACATCTATAAGCCCGTCGGCATTCTTATCGGGGGGCTTCAGGCCTGCCGTCGGCAACCCCAGTTTTCTTGCGACAGAGGAGCGGACCGCTTCCCTGTCCAAACGTACACCTTCGATAGCCGAAGTCTTAACGACCTCCTCTATCAATATCTCAGATGTCGACTCCTTGCTCAGGTCCAGTCCCAGGGAACGGATCTTGCTCAATAACTCACCCTGGATCCGCCTTGCGCGGCTTAAGCTGTTTATCAGTTTATCGGCCTGCCACTCGAACTCAGGCCATTTTTCACGCTCCCAGATATAAGGCATTTGACACCTCTAATCGCTTCATATTATGAAGCGATTATACCGCATAATCGCTTCATTGTCAAGGGCTCGATCAAACAATTATGCGGATGTTTACATCAGGCTGCGGATGGATGGGCTAAAACTGCCGGAGGGCGTTGCCGATCCCGTCCATAAATAAGGCGGTCATGGCGGCCTTCACCTTGGGCCCTAGGTCCGCTTTCGGGTTATCCACGGGCCCCTTCACTGTGAAATCGAAAAGTATCTCGCCGCGCGACATGAGATACGGGGCCAGCTTATTTACGCTGGTCTCGAGAAACTGCGAGTTTTCCATTCCCTTGCCGATGAGGAGATTCAGCTTATGGAATAACATCGTCGTATAGGAATCTATAGTATTGCCTTTTATCGAAAGCTCCGTCGTAGAGCTGAAAAGCCCGCTATTGAAGGAGAACGGCGTATAACTCTCGAAATACGGCAGAAACTGCATCAGGTCCACATAAGAGGCGACCACGGTCATATCGATGGCCGTATTGTCCGGGTAAGCGGCGATCCTCCCGCGCATACTGACCGCACTGTCCCTGTTGCCGCTGTTCTTGATGTTAAAATCCGCCTCGGCCTTTATCGGTATATAGCCGTATACGGATTCGAATCCTTCTTCGGAGTCAAATTTGAGACCGAAGTCATAGAAGGTCATCTCGAACGGCCCTCCCGGCACATATTTGTCTTTAAAAAAGATGCTTGAGCCGCGTATACTGACCTTCTTTACGCTTTTTACAAAAGTGTAAAGCGGCGCGGCGCTTCCGGATCCCGCCGCGTATGCCGTTCCCGGCCCGAAACCGGCATCCGGCAGTCCGGCGCGTTCGATATTCCATCTGCCCTTCTTATCTCTCTCCAGGCTCAACTCTCCGCCTTCGATAATCACCTCTTTTACGAGAAACCTCTCCTCTTTGTCATAGGCATCCTTATCCAGCATGAGCGTGCATCGCTCGCCGTAAAAGGTATTTCTGTCGAATCCCGCGCCGCTCAGGATCTTCAGGCCGCGTATCGTAAGCGTATACTCCCGCAGATTCAACGCCGCGCCTTCAAACCTTACGCCGACGCCCAGGGTATCGCTCAAAAACCGCTCCACGGTGGGCTTCCAGCGCGTCCTTACCAGCACAGCCACGCCGGCCGCGAAAAGCGCGCTCACTATTATGAGCACGGCAAAAGTCTTAAGTAATATCTTGATGATCCTCATATACCTAAAGTTTACCCTAAGTTATGGAAAAAACAACCCGGAAGTTGGACGTCAGGCGAAATATGTGGTAAACTTCCTAGTTAGAAGAGTAGTATAGCCTAAATCATGAGAGTATATGAAAAGACCCCTTATCCTGTTATTTATACTCATAATAGTACTTGCCGTCTGGGGCATCCTGGAAAATCCTTCTCTTTTTCAGTCTCTTACTGAAAATCCGATTGCCGGCGTAAAACACAAGGATGAGCCTCAAACCGCGGCCGAGTATAATGACCGCGGCGTCGAATATCAGAGGGCGGCAAAATTCAGCTCAGCCGCCGATCATTATAGGAAGGCCATAGAGCTCGATCCCGACTCGGAAGCGGGCTTATTAGCCTACGAAAATCTTGAGACTTTATCCAAAGGCATAAAAGAGCTCGTAGAGTCGCAGCCGGCCAACTGGTCGCGGGATGTATTCTCCTCGGGTGTCGCCCATTTTGACAAAGCAGTCGAGTTCTACAATGCCGGTAACTACACGGAGGCAAAGCGGTATCTCGATCTGGCGATGCGGATATTCGCGTCATCAAGGACGATCGATACCGGTAACGGCCGGGCGCACGGATTTTTATATCTATCAAAGGGATTTTTTTACTATATATGCGCATTAGAAAATATAAAATCGATAAGATCTTCCGATAGCAACTATACCGCGATGGCGTATTTGAGAAAGGCATGCTACCCCTTCACATATGCCGGTGAATATTATGAACTCGCCCGTGAATGCTTCGAAGAGCGCGAGATCATAGATTTTGTGGACGGCTACCGGAAGAAGAATGACAAGGATTACAATATATCGGTCAAGAGGTTCCTGCCCCAGCTCGATTACTGGTCTGCCGCTTTTGTGAAAAGCGTAAAAAAGGACGTCCAATGCGCGGTCACTATAGACAGGATAAATGAGACTGTAGTCGCGGGAGAATACGATAAAGCCGTCGAGATAGCGCTAAAGTTCGAGAAGGAGCTCGGCCGGATGAAAGAGAACACCACCGGCAACAGGGACGGATTTATCTTTCTAAATTTAGCTTATGTCAGGTTAGCCGCCCTCCTCCCCTATCTTTCGGAGGGGAAGTATTGGACGGACGAGCAGAAGGCTAAATGGGTGGAACAGCTTGAGCTCTGCGCCGGCGACCTGAAGCGCGCCCGCTTCGAGTTTGGAACAGCTTCATATGCCGGCCTCTGCGACAATCTGATTAACTACGTAGCGCGGCTGGAGAATTTCTTATGAAAAGAAAACGGACCGTCATATTATTTATCATACTTCTGATAGCCGCCGGCCTTTTGTACGCGGACTTAAAGAGCGGGAGCGGCGAGATCCCCTTGAAAAGATCCGCGATGGCGCAGCACAGCTATGTAGTAAATGATTACTACGATAAGATAGCCGCCGCGACGGGAAGCCGCAGAGACAGGCTCTGCGAGATGTCCATCAAGGGCTTTCAAATGGTCCTCGATCACTTTGACGACCCCGGATCCATCCTCACGCGGCAGCTCAGTACGTACTACCAGGCCCAGTGTTATCGCGAACTGGGCCGCAGAGAAGAATATAAAGACGCTTTACTGCGATGCGCGGGATTTTTACCGCCGGTCGACGATGAGTACGGCGACACTATCTCCTATATGGTATCCCTCCGCGCCCGGGCGGAAAAAGAGCTGAAGGAGCTGGGCCGATGAGGCACGGAAAGATGAGATATCTACATGCGTTTCTTTTCTTTTCCGTCTTATTGCTGCGGCCGAACACCGCCATGGGCGAGACTTACGCGCTGTTTATCGGAACGACCGAGTATGAGCACGCTAACGATCTTCCGTTCGCCGAGAACAACGCGAAGGATATGTTTGTCAGGTTTGTCGCGCATAAAGTCGTCAAGACGCAGAATGCCGCGTATCTGGTAGGCAACAATACAAAGGAAGAGGTGGAGCGGCTCATCAAGGATAAATTTCCTCAGATGAAGGAAGGCGATACGCTGATCGTCTTTAACTCAAGCCACGGCGGCGCGGACGGCCGTATGGCAGTCTCGAATGGAAGTATCTCCGGCGAAGAGATGTCCGGATGGATATCGGAGAGGCCGTGTTCTGAAGTCGTATTCATGAACCATTCGTGCCATTCGGGCGCTATGGTGCTCGACATACCCGATAAAAAAGTATCCCAGCTTCCTTCTTCAAGCGGCGAGGAAGTAAGCTATACCTCGCTGGCTGAGACCCCCTCCACAGGCCACATCAACAGCGTCGGCGTAAAATTCTGGCTGGACTCATTCGACAATCCGGAGGCGGACAGAAATAAAGACGGCGATATAAACCTCTATGAGATGTATCAACATGCCATGCGCGGAACAGCTATTTATGAAAATGAGACAGTCAAAAAAATGACCGCGGAAGCGCTTGGGCAATACAAGGGGATGACCGACCTTGATCTGATCACCGCCTGCGATGAAGCGCTGCTGAATTATAAACAGGCCAAACAAAACGGCGATCTGGAGGCGGCGTCCCGATTCTGGAACGAATATTTCAAAACGCGGATAGCCGCCGATTCGTATGTCTACAATAAAGACGTTACCAGGGATTACTCTCAGATGCAGCCGCCGTTTATCGGAAACAGGAACTTTCGGATGTCAAAAAGATGGGCGGAAGACCGCGCATCGACGCAGCGGCAAACGGCCGCCGTTCCCGAAGAAAAGGCGTCCGGCGAACACCGCTACGACAAAAATATCGAGGACTTAAAAAATCGCATGGCAAAGATACTCAGCGAGGCCCCCGCCCTCAAGAAACAGAACAAAGAGAAGTAAACAAGATCACCGAGGCGGACCGGCTGGCGGTGGATCTTGAAAATATGGTAAATGACTATCACAGGCTTAATGGTTACTTAAGAGACCTTGAACTGACAAGGGCCGAGGAGACGGGCGGATCATCAAAGGAAGATATAAACAAGACCTGGTATGAAAGAGGTGAAGAACTCGGCATGAACGCGATAAGCGGGGCTGATTCCCAAAAGGCCGCAAACGCAGATAAGATGGCCGAAGAAATAAAGGAACAGGAAAACTATCTCTTAAAAAACGGCCGTTTTGACCCGGCCGCGTTAAAGAGCGTGCTTGATAACCCGCAGTCTACGCCCGAAGAGCGAAAGACAGCTCTTGACAAATACCAGGACCAGATGAACAACCTTATGGGGGCGATGTATTCGGGCGGCATCATACCCACCTTCGACGGCGGCGCGGCCTACGTAAGCATCCCTACGCCCGAGCAGATCCGCGCGGAAGAAGCCAGAAGAGTGGCCCAGCAGAAAGCGAGCGAGGCCACCTGGCGCGCCATAGGACAAGCGGCGGGCGCCATCTCTAACGCCATAAACCAATCCCAATCCGGTTCCCAGTCATACCACCCCAGCGGCGGCGGCCACTATCACCCCAGCGGCGACCGATAATCCTCGCTGGTGGGGACACTCACCGAAGGTGAGTGTCCCCGGACGGCATATTGGGGAGGGAATGCCTGATGAAGTCCCTGAACAGCGGATGCGCGTCGTCTGGACGGGACTTGAACTCGGGATGGAACTGGCAGGCGACAAACCAAGGATGGCCCTCGAGCTCTATGACCTCGACGAGGTCGCCTTTGGGATGCGTGCCGGCGAAGACGAGGCCTTTGTTTTCCATGATGTCTCTATATTTATTGTTGAATTCGTACCTGTGCCTGTGGCGCTCGGTAATCTTCTCTTTTTTATACGCCTTATAACTTCTGGTCCCCTTCTTCAGCCTGCAGGAATAGCTGCCCAGGCGCATACTGGCTCCCTTGACCTTGACGCCCTTCTGCTCCTCAAGGAGGCTGATCACGGGATGCGGTGTCTTTTTGTTGAATTCGGTGGAATTGGCTTTTTTCAGATTACATACGTTTCTCGCGAATTCTATGGTCGCGATCTGGACGCCGAGGCAAAGCCCCAGAAACGGAATTCTATTCTCTCTCGCGTATTTCACCGCGGCGATCTTTCCTTCGATGCCCCTATGCCCGAATCCCCCGGGCACCAATATGCCGCCCGCGCCTTTAAGATGCTTTTCCGCGCCGTCCTTTTCGATATCTTCCGAGTCCACTTTCCTCAGCTCGAGTTTGGCGTCGTTGGCGATAGCGCCGTGCACCAGAGCCTCGTATATGGATTTGTACGCGTCCTGAAGGGTTATGTATTTGCCCACGACGGCTATCTCGACTCGCTCAGACGGCTCTCTCAGCTTTTTCAACACCTTCTCTTCCCAATCCGCGAGGTCTTTATCGTCGCATTTCAGGTTGAGCTGGTTCAATATAAGCTTATCGAGGCCCGCGTCCTTAAAGCGGACAGGCACTTCATAGATGCTTTCAACGTCCACCGCCGGTATGACGGCGTCCTTGTCCACATTGCAGAAGAGCGCTATCTTGTCCCTGGCGTCCTTCGTCAGGTGCTTCTCGGTCCTGCATATTATTATGTCGGGGACAATACCTATCTGGCGCAGCGTGCCGACGCTGTGCTGCGTCGGTTTAGTCTTGATCTCCGCGGCCGATTTCAAAAACGGGACAAGCGTGACGTGCACGTTTACCGCGTACTGCCTGCCCACTTCGAGCCTGAGCTGTCTTATCGCCTCGAGAAACGGAAGGCTCTCGATGTCTCCTACCGTGCCGCCTATCTCCACTATCACGATGTCGGCCTTCTGGTCCGAGGCCACCTTCCTTATGCCTTGCTTGATCTCGTCGGTTATATGCGGGATTATCTGGACGGTTTTACCCAGATAGTCGCCTCTTCTCTCTTTATCGATGACAGACTGATATATCTTGCCGGTCGTGATGTTGTTGTCCTTTGAAAGTTTGGCGTGGGTAAAGCGCTCGTAATGGCCCAGGTCGAGGTCGGTCTCGGCGCCGTCGTCGGTCACGTAGACCTCTCCGTGCTGATAGGGGTTCATGGTGCCGGGGTCGACGTTTATGTAGGGGTCGCATTTGATGAGCGTCACTTTGAGCCCCCGCGATTCGAGCAGCTTTCCGATGGACGCCGACGCTATTCCCTTTCCGAGGCTGGAAACGACTCCTCCCGTCACAAAGATATACTTTGACATGACTCCCCCCGCGGTTATTTACTCAGCTTTTCCTCTATAGAAAAAGCCCATTTCTTGTATAACGCTTCCAAAGGCGCGTTTATAAGTTCCTTCCCGCCGTCATTTATCTTAAGGGCTCTGCCCCCCACCCTTCCGATCACCGAGAGCGGCGCCTTATTTTTTATAGCTATCGCCCTTATCTTATCCAGCGCGCCCTTGCCGCAGGACAAGATGATCCTCGACTGGGACTCGCCGAACAGAACGGCGTCTTCGCGCATGTCGAATTTCAATCCGTCTATCACGGCGCCGCGCATATCCTCTCCGCCGGAGACACAGCATTCCGCGAGCGCCGCGGCGAGCCCGCCCTCTGAGCAATCGTGAGCGGAATTGACAAGGCCGTTTTGTATGGCTTCGAGCGCCGCCGCCTGGACAGCCCTTTCAAGGCCGAGCTCGAGCTCCGGGGCGTCGCCCCGCACCATATGGTGGATCTCCTTTATATATTCGCTCGCCCCCAGCTCTTCCTTATTCGTCCCCAGGAGGATTATGAGGTCATTCTCATTCTTAAAATACTGCGTGCATAACCTGCTTGCGTCATCGACGATGCCGATCATGCCGATCACGGGCGTGGGATAGATGGCGCTGTTGTGGCTTTCGTTGTAGAAGGATACGTTGCCGCTCACGACCGGCAGATTGAGATGCAGGCACGCGTCCACGATCCCCTCGACGCAGTTCTTGAACTGCCAGAACCTGTCTTCCTTTTCAGGGTTGCCGAAGTTGAGGCAATCGGTGACCGCGGCAGGCTTGGCGCCCGAGCAGACGAGGTTCCTCGCCGCTTCGGCCACGGCGATCTTGGCGCCTCGCGACGGATTCACGTAGCAATACCTGCTGTTGCAATCGGTGGTAGCGGCGATCGCCTTACCTGTCTCCTTCAGCCTGATGACCGCGGCGTCCGAGCCCGGAAGTACGACTGTGTTAGTCTGGACCATATGGTCATACTGCTCATACACCCATCGCTTGCTCGCGATAGAAGGGCTCTCGAGCAGCTTAAGCAGCGTTTCGTTATAATCCTTCGGCTTCGGGATCTTTTTAAAATCAAACCTGTGCATCTTACTTATATATGAAGGCTTTTTGTGCGATACGTTGTAAAGCGGCGCCTCGGTGAGCGCGCGCGCTTTTATCTCCGCGACTGTTTTTCCGTTGTCCTTTATCTTCACGATGCCGTCGTCCGTCACTTTACCGATCACGGCCGCGTTCAGGTCCCACTTGGAGAATATCTTTTGTATCTCGCCTTCCTTCCCCTTTTTCACGCAGACGAGCATGCGTTCCTGCGACTCCGACATCATGACTTCCCACGGCTCCATGCTCTCTTCTCTGCGGGGGACATGCTTTAATTCTATTTCGATACCCGTGCCGCCCGCCGACGCCATCTCGCTGGAGGAGCACGTGAGTCCTGCCGCGCCCATATCCTTTATTCCGACGACGTGGCCGGTGGCGAGCGCCTCGAGCGTCGCTTCGATGAGGCATTTTTCCGTGAACGGGTCGCCTATCTGCACCGCCGGGCGCTTCTCTTCGCCCTCTTTAAATTCTTTCGACGCCAGGATGCTGCAGCCGCCGATGCCGTCCCTGCCGGTGCTGGAGCCGACGTACATGATCGGATTGCCGGCTCCGCCCGCGCGCGCCCGCGCCAGGCCGTCCTTTTTGGCGATCCCTATGCTCATTGCGTTCACAAGGCAATTGCCGCTATAACTTTCGTCAAAGTATATCTCACCACCCACGGTGGGGACGCCCAGGCAGTTGCCGTAAAACTGTATGCCGTCGACGACTCCCTTGAGGAGATATCTATTGTATGCCTGAGACAGGGGTCCGAACCGCAGGGAGTTCAGCGAAGCCACGGGCCGCGCCCCCGCCGTAAAGATATCCCTTATGATGCCGCCGACTCCGGTCGCCGCGCCCTGCTTCGGCTCCACCTGCGACGGGTGGTTATGGCTCTCTATTTTGAATATGATCGCGATATCGTCGACGATGATGCCGCCCGAGTCCTCTCCCACGAGCACCTCGAAATCGCCCTCTCTCGGCAGGCGCTTCAGGAGACTCTTCGAACGCGGGTATCCGCAGTGCTCGGACCACTCCACGGAAAACATCGCCAGCTCCGTCGGTGTGGGCTCCCGCTTCAATATCTTCAGGATGCGGCCGTATTCCGCGTCGCTTAACCCGAGTGTGTGATAGACCTGCGGCTTAACCATCGCGTCTTCCCTCCAGCCTGTTCACTATCGATTTAAAAATAGCGAGTCCGTCCTCCGAACCCAGGGCGCTCTCGGCGCAGCGTTCCGGATGCGGCATCATGCCGAGGACGTTGCCCTCTTCGTTGACTATGCCCGCGATATTATCCACCGCGCCGTTCGGATTTGTCCGCGGGCCCGCCTCGCCGTCCCTGCCGCAGTAACGGAACACTATCTGGCCGTTTTTCCTGAGCCTTTCAAGGCCCTTATCGTCGATATAGTAATTCCCCTCATTGTGGGCCACCGGCATCCTGAGCACCTTGCCTTTTTTGCATAAAGAGGTAAACATCGTGTCGTTATTCTCCGCCCTGAGATAGACATATTTGCAGATAAAATGGATATCCCTGTTGCGCAGCATGGCGCCGGGCAGAAGGCCGGCTTCAAGCAGTATCTGAAAGCCGTTGCATATGCCTATCACGGTCTTCCCTTTACGCGCGAACTCGATCACCGCCTTCATTATAGGCGAAAACCGGGCGATCGCGCCCGTCCTTAAATAATCCCCGTAACTGAACCCGCCGGGAAGCACGATGCAGTCAAAACCCTTGAGCCCTGTCTTCCTGTGCCAGATATACTCGACATCCCGGCCCAGGACGTCTTTTATGACGTAGTAACAGTCCCGGTCGCAGTTTGAACCCGGAAAAACAACCACTCCGAACTTCATTTTTTCCCCCCCAGTATCTTGAAACTATAGTCTTCGATGACGGGATTCGCGAGTAGTTTCCCGCACATGCTCTTGATCTGCGCCGCGGCTTCCTTTTTGTTTTTCGCTTTCAGCTTCACGGTGACCAGCTTTCCCATACGGACACCTTTCACGTTGTCGTATCCCAGGGACTCGAGTGCGTGTTTTACGGTGAGGCCCTGAGGGTCAGCCACCGTCTTCTTCAACGTCACATAGATCTCCGCTTCCATCACTTTTCCTCTCCTCCGTTATACCGGCTGCTGCTTCCCTATATATTCCTGTATCGGGCGGACAGAAATACCGCCCCTCGACATCGATTCCATTCCGTTCACGGCGGCCTGCGCGCCCTGTATGGTGGTTATGCATGGTATCCCGCGCATGACCGCCAGATTGCGTATGGGCCTCATATCCGACTGGCCCCTTTCGCCCGACGGCGTGTTGATTATAAGACCCAATGCTCCCTTCCTTATAAGATCAAGTATTTCGGAGCTTCCTTCGCCGATCTTCTTCACTATCGCGGCGTCGATGTTGTTGGAGCGCAGGACCTTGACGGTCCCTTTTGTGGCCGAGATCTCGAATCCCATATCGATAAGCTTTTTCGCGATAAACACTATATCCCTTTTGTCGCCGTCTTTTACGCTTATAAAGACCTTGCCTTTTTTCGGCAACACCGACCCTGCCGCTAGCTGTGACTTGTAGAAAGCTTTGCCGAATGAAGAATCTATCCCCATCACCTCGCCTGTCGACTTCATCTCGGGCCCGAGGATGATATCGACTCCGGAAAACCTCGAGAAAGGAAGCACGGATTCCTTGACCGCGATATGCCCGAACTCTTTCTGCTGAGTTAGGCCAAGCTCTTCCAGTTTTTTTCCCGTCATGACCTTTGCCGCCATCTTGGCGAGCGGCACTCCGGTGACTTTGCTGACAAAGGGGACGGTCCTCGACGCCCTGGGGTTCACCTCCAGGATATAGACCTTGTCGTCCTTGACGGCGAACTGTATGTTTATAAGGCCGCTCACTTTCAACTCTTTAGACAGGGCGTATGTGCATTTTTTGATCTTCTCTATGATCCCGTCGCTTATAGTATGAGGAGGAAGGACGCACGCGGAATCGCCGGAGTGTATCCCGGCCTCCTCTATATGCTCCATAATGCCGCCTATCACCGTGCTCTTAGTGTCTGAGATCGCGTCCACATCCAGTTCGACCGCGCCTTCCAAAAATTTATCTATAAGTATAGGGTGGTCTTCCGAGATATCCCTGGCCTCCTTCATAAACTCATCCAGCGATTTGTCGTCGTATACGATACGCATAGCCCTTCCGCCCAGTACGTAAGACGGCCTTACCAGCACAGGGTATCCTATCCTTTTCGCGATCTTCGCCGCCTCTTCTCTGGAGATGGCGGAACCGTTGGGCGGCTGGTCGAGCTTCAGCTTCTTTATCAGCTTCGCGAACTTATCCCTGTCCTCCGCCCTGTCGATGGACTTCACGCTCGTCCCTATTATCGGCACGCCCGCGTCCATGAGCTTCTTCGCGAGGTTGAGCGGGGTCTGGCCGCCGAACTGGACGATGACTCCGTCAGGCTTCTCCCTGTCGACGATGTTCATCACGTCCTCGAAGGTAAGCGGCTCAAAATAGAGTTTGTCGGAGGTGTCGTAATCCGTCGAGACGGTCTCAGGGTTCGAGTTCACCATGATAGTCTCATAACCCAGTTCCTTAAGCGCGAATGACGCGTGGCAGCAGCAGTAGTCGAATTCGATGCCCTGACCGATCCTGTTGGGGCCGCCGCCGAGTATCATGATCTTCTTTTTCGCGGTCTTTCTGGTCTCATCCTCGGTCTCGTAGGTCGAGTAATAATAAGGCGTATAGGCCTCGAATTCGGCCGCGCACGTATCCACGAGCTTAAACGTGGCCTCTATTCCTTCTTTCTTCCTCAGCGCTCTTATTGACAGCTCGTCGGAGCCTGTAAGCTCCGCTATCTGCCCGTCGCTAAAGCCGTATTGCTTGGCGGTTTTCAGAATATCGGTTGATGGTTCATAGCTCATGGTTGATAGCTCCTTTTCAAATTCCACTATCTGGGAGATATTGTCGATAAACCACGGGTCGATTTTGGTGATATCGCAGATCTCGACGGCGCTCATGCCGCGCTGGAGCGCGTATTTTATGTAAAATATCCTTGAGGCGTTCGGCTCACTGAGCCTCAACATCAGTTTATCGTCGGATATCTCGGAGTACTTCTTTTTGTTGTCCAGGCCCTTATGGCCTATCTCGAGGCCCCTTAATCCTTTTTGCAGCGCCTCCTTGAAGGTCCTGCCTATCGCCATCGTCTCGCCGACCGATTTCATCGATATGCCGAGAACGTCCTTGGCCTCCGGGAACTTCTCGAAGGTAAACCTCGGTATTTTCACCACGCAGTAGTCGATAGTCGGCTCAAAGGAAGCGGGTGTCTCCTTAGTGATGTCATTGCGTATCTCGTCCAGCGTGTAGCCCACCGCGAGCTTTGCGGCGAACTTCGCTATCGGAAAACCCGTCGCTTTACTCGCGAGCGCCGAGCTCCTCGAGACCCTAGGGTTCATCTCTATGACGACCATCCTGCCGGTTTTAGGGTCGACCGCG
>CAZYBX010000023.1:0-13031 GCA_964645565.1 uncultured Planctomycetia bacterium
CTGCTCTATATCCGATGATGAACTGGAAGGGGCCATGGACCACGGCAAAGGCTTTGACGGCTCCAGCGTCACGGGATACGCGGAAGCCGAGGAGAGCGACATACTGGCAAAACCGGACATAAGGACGTTTAAGCTCGTCCCGTGGGAAAGCAAGAAAGACCCCGTGGCGAGGATGTTCTGCGACATATTTACTCCCGAAGGCCGGCCGTATCCGGGCTGCCCGAGATATGCCCTGAAGAGAAATATCGCGCGCGCCGCGAAGATGGGTCTGACTTTTTACATCGGGCCGGAGCTTGAATATTTTTATTTCAGAAGAAAGGATAAGCCCGAGATACTCGACGAGGGAAGCTATTTCGACCTCGTACCCAATGACGTGGCCAACGGCCTCAGAAAAGAAACCGTCAAGATGCTCGAGGACATGGGTATATACGTAGAGACCAGCCATCATGAGGTGGCCCCTTCTCAACACGAGATAGATCTGAGATACGCGGACGCGCTTACGATGGCGGATACGGTCATGACTTATAAGATGATAGTAAAGGAAGTGGCGCAGCAGCACGGTTACCATGCTACGTTTATGCCGAAGCCGCTTTTCGGCGAAAACGGAAGCGGGATGCATACCCATCAATCTTTGTTTAGAGGAAAGAGAAACACCTTCTTCGATAAAGAAGACAAGCATCATCTGTCAAAAACGGCAAAGCAGTTTATCGCGGGCCAGCTTAAGCATGCCAGGGAGATCTGCTCGCTGACCGCTCAATGGGTAAACTCGTATAAAAGACTTGTGCCCGGTTATGAGGCGCCGGTCTATATATCGTGGGCGAGAAAGAACAGGACCGCTCTCATAAGGGTCCCTGTCTACAGGCCCGGAAACGAGCAGGCGACGAGGGCGGAGCTGAGATCCCCGGACCCGGCCTGTAACCCGTATCTCGCCTTCAGCGTGATGCTGGCAGCGGGGCTTGAAGGAATAGAGAAAAACTATAGATTGCCTGACCCGGTGGAGCCCAACATTTACAAGATGGAGATGGAGGAGCGGGAGAGAAAAGGCCTGAAGGCGCTCCCCGTCAATCTCTTCGAAGCGATAAAGGAGACCGAGAGGAGCAAGCTGGTAAGGGACGCTCTTGGAGAGCACATATTTACCAGATTCCTTCACAATAAGATGAGGGAATGGGACGAGCACCGCATACAGGTGACCTCCCACGAGATCAAGAAGTATCTGCCGATCCTGTAGTCAATATGCCGCCCTTTTAGGGACGTGCCACTTAGGGACGTGCCACTTAGGGACGTGCCACTTAGGGACAGGTCAATGAATAAAGCTATAAGGATCCTTTCCGTTCTCGCCATCGTGTTCTTCTGCCTTCAGGTCTTCTCCGACAATAAAGCCGATGTGGACATATGGGGCAACGTCGGATTTGTAAAAGCCGCTCCGTGGGACCCGGGATTCAAATACGTCAATACATTTTCGTTTACTGAACCCGCTCATCCGTGGTTTAACCACGAATGGTTGGGCCAATACCTACTCTATCGCATATTTACCCTTTTTGGCAATCCCGGCCTTATCCTTTTAAAAATCCTTCTCGGCCTATGCCTCGTCGCCGTGCTCGACGCCGGAATAAGGATGTCATGCAAGTCCGGGCCGGTAAGGTTCCTGTCGCTTCTTCTCATTATATCCACCATCGGCTACGGTTTTTCTACGCGCCCGCACCTTTTTACTTATGTACTTTATGCGCTCCTACTTCTGTCCTTGCGTAAAAATATTCTAGGCAGACCCGCAGGACTTCTTGTATTTCCGGTCCTGGGAGCTGTCTGGGCGAACCTCCACGGCGCTTTTTTTGCCGGCCTCATACTTTTGCTCTTTTACATTGTCTTTGAAACTGTAAAGAGATCATTTTTTAAAGAGAGAGAATATTCGCCCGGCATGTTGATGATAGCCGCTGCTATTCTCTTATTTTTTGCGGGAAGTCTCATCAACCCTTACGGCTTGAGGCTGTGGGATTTCATATTTTACTCATCGGGAAAGGCAAGGCCTTTCTTGAGCGAATGGGCGCCGTTCGCGAGGATAGAATATATAAGCGAGCACATCGACTTTGTGGCCCTTTCTCTTGTATCTTTTTTTGCCGTCATCTCGTCACGAAAAGCTAAAGACATGACCTGGCTTGGCCTATTACTGGTATCGTTTGCCTCCGCCATATTGATGCGGAGGAATATCCCGGTCTTCGCTATAACCGCGGCGTTTGTCGTGCCGGGATATCTTGAGGAAGGGGCAGGGGGGAGTATCGACGGTATAATAGGCCGTTTTTCATCGGCATCATTGGCTGCAGCCTTATCTTTCTTTATGATCATATCGGCCTGGTACGGCCTGACATTCAATAAGGAAAACCCTCTTGAAATAGAGATTCCGCAGGCCCGCTTTCCCCTAGATGCGGTGAGATTTATGGAGGCAAATAAGATATCGGGCAACGCATTGGTATTTTTTGACTGGGCGGAATATTGCATATGGAGGCTCTATCCGGAGTGTAAGGTCTTTATGGACGGCCGGCTTTTTTCAGCCTACGGCGAAAAGGCGGTAGCGGATTATTTTGATTTCTTATATCTTGGCGCGGACTGGGATGACGCGCTGAAAGATTATCCTACGGATATCGTCTTTATACATAGAGCGAATCCGCCGTATGAAAAGATGCTTTCGATGCAGGGCTGGACGCTGGTTTACGAATCAAATATAGCAGGCCTCTTTCTGAAAAAAGAAAAGCACTCGGCGTTTTTTGAAAAATCGGAAAAAGGCTCGGTAATATATCCGCAATTAAGACAACACGAATATTTTCCGTGACACATCCCTAATAAAAATAGCGGGCTGTAATGTAAATGAATATTTCGGCAAACAGGATATATAATATAATTTTATTGATTTTAGTCGCGATAATCGCCGCGTCTATTATTTTTAATAAATTAGGCGCGACTACAATATGGGACTGGGATGAAGCGCGGCGGGCGGAAAATGCATTAGAGATATTAAGAAGCGGCGAATGGATAGTCCTCCAATATGGCGGGAAACCTGACCTGTGGAATCTTAAAGGCCCCCTTACGGCGTGGCTTGTTGCGATTTCCTTTAAGGTTTTTGGCCTGAATGAATTTGCGTTGAGATCATGGTCGGCGCTTTTCGGGGTGGGAACGGCTATAGTCGTCTATTTATTCGGATTGGAGATGAAAAACAGATATGTCGGCTTATTCGCCGCCTTAGTCCTGCTGACAAGTGAAGGTTTCGTCGGTTATCATGGCGCGAGAACCGGAGACTGCGATGTCATGGTCACTTTTTTTCTGACCCTGACGCTTTATCTCTTCTACCTCGGCCAAAGAAGGAAGCGCCTTTTGATACCTGTTGCCGCGGCGGCCTCGGCCGCTCTGGGGTTTTTGGTAAAAGGACTTATACTGATAGCCCCGCTTATCATCGCGGTATATCTTTTATATTTTGGATATCTGAAGAAAGCATTGTTTTCCAGGGAGACGAAATATGCCCTGATCACTTTTTTCGGGGCGGCGTTGCCGTGGTTTGCGCTGCGTTTTATAAGAGGAAAGGATTTCTTCATTAGAAAATTTCAGTTTGATATCTTCAAAAGATTTACTATTCCTATCGAAGGGCATACCGGGCCGTGGAGTTATTATTTCGATGCCCTGCGCGAAAGAGGGATGCATTGGATCTTATTGATCTTATTGGCCATAAGTTTTATTTACTCGCTCTATCTGTTTAAGAAGAAAAACAGGCCCGCCGCGTTCCTGATCACATGGATTGTCTTGTACTTTTCAATAATCACCTTTATCAAGACAAAGATATTTTGGTATCTCATCCCGATATACCCGGCCATAAGCCTTTTGATCGCTTATAATATCGATATCTTTGGGGAATCATTTAAATTAAAAAATACTGCGGTAGCGGCATTGTTTTTACTCCTTATGATACAGCCGGTCCTATCGATCGTGAAGTATACAGAGAGGATTTATATAAGCCCTAGAGCGCAGGCAATAAAAGAGATAAAAAAAGAGCTCGGCACAATAGATGACGTATATATCCACAAGAAAGAGGACTCTCAAGCAGTTTACTTCTATTTACATTCATTTGTAAAAGGAAATGTCTATGAATATTCGGATCCGCGCGGCCTAACGCTTAAAAGGAACGATGCCGTCGTGACTTTTGACCGGCAGAGGTTAAATATCTTAACGCAGGAAGAGGATTATCAGTTAATAACCAAGACCGGAAAAATCGGGCTATTAAGAACGACAGCCGGTATTCCTGCTTTTTAATATCTTAAAAATAGGGTCTGTCCCTATTTAAGCAATTGGAGGATGGAGAGGGCGGCGCGGCGGGAGGCGCCTTCTTCGCCGAGAGAGCTTTTTACTTTGGCAAGCTCTTCTTTGATGCGGGCGTTTATACTCTTATCAAAAAGTATTTTAGAGGCCTCTTTAAATATATTCCCGACGGTAAAATCGAATTGGACCAGTTCCGGCACTACCTTTTTGCCCGCGAGGATGTTCACCAGCCCTATCATCGGGATCCTCATGAACAGCTTCATCGCAATAGCCGAAATAAAAGATACCTTATATGTTATGACCATAGGCACGTTCATGATAGCGCATTCGAGAGTGACTGTGCCGGAGGCCGCAATTGCCAGATCCGACACCGCCAGATAATCATATAGCTCGCTTCCGGTGTTTTCAGCCAAAACATAAGGCGCCTTCAGGCCCTTAAGATATCTTTCATAAGTTTCTTTATCCAGATTATGAGACCTTACGACTATAAATTGGATATCTTTTGATTTTTCATATAGTTTTTGTGAGGCCTTTATCATCGCAGGCAGTAAGGCCGTGACCTCGCGTTTACGCGAACCCGGAAGCAGAATAACGGTCTTTTTACGTTTGTCCAGGCCCATGTCTTTTATTATGTGATTTTTGTCGACGGACGGTTTTACGAAATCCAGGAGAGGGTGGCCGACGAATTCAGCGGGGACCCCGGCTTTCTTATATAGGTCTTCCTCAAATTTAAAGAATACCAATATCTTCTCCACACAGTCTTTGATCGTCTTTATCCTGCCGCCTGCCCACGCCCAGACCTGCGGGCTCACGTAATATATCACTTTTATGCCGCGTTTCTTTAATTCTTTGGCGAGGCGCAGGTTGAACCCGGGATAATCTACCAGGACCACGAGATCGGCCTTTTCCTCCTCGGCTTTTGCGATAAAGGAAAAAAATATTTCCCTTATTTTGCCGAGATGCCTTAATATGTCCTGAAGCCCTATGATGGCTAATTCATCGGTCCTTCGGAAAAGCGATACGCCGGCAGAGGCCATCTTTGCCCCGCCGATACCGAAAAGCGATATGCCGGGGGCCAGCTTTATGATCTCGGCGGCCAGCATCGAAGCGTGAAGATCGCCCGACGGCTCACCCGCCGCAATGAAGATCTTCTTACTCATTTAACTTGGCCTTTATCTGTTGGGTGATATCTATTGCGACGCTGAGCGCTTCACGGGCCTCTTCTCCGGATACTATAGGCCGCGTATTATTCATAACGCACTCGGCGAAAGATTGGAGTTCTCTTTTGAGGGGTTCCACTTTATTGATCCTGATCTTTTTCTTCTTTAAGCGGCTGTTCTTCTTTCTGTAAAGGATCGCGGACTCCGTCAGATAATTCAGGTTTATAAACGAATCCTCCTGCGAGATCTTGATCGTCCGCTGGGATTTTTTGGTGACGCGGCTGGCCGTAAGGTCGCAGATGGCCTTATTCGCGAACGTTATCCTCACGTTCGCCGTATCCTCGTGGTCGGATACTATCTTTACGCCCACGGCCTCGATGTTTTCAACGCGGCTTTTGATCAGGCTGAGTATTATGTCGATATCGTGTATCATCAGGTCAAGCACCACGCCTATGTCGGCTGCGCGCTGGACAAAAGGTCCGAGCCTGCTGCATTCTATAAAGCGGGGCTTTTTTATAAACGGCTCGATGGCTATAACGGCGGAATTGAACCTCTCGATGTGCCCCACCTGTATAGTGAGCTTTTTCTTTTTCGCGAGCTCAAGGAGCTCATCAGCCTCTTCTATGGTCTTGGTTATAGGCTTTTCGATAAGTACATGTATGCCGTTATTCAGAAAATCCTTTGCTATCTTATAGTGCAGAAACGTTGGGACGGCTATGCTTACCGCCTCCACTTTGTCGAACAGGTCCCGGTAGTCCTGGTAGTAATTAGTATGGTATTTTTGGGCTATTTTCCTGCCTCTTTCGTCACTCGTGTCGCAGACGCCCACAAGACTCACGTTTTTTAGCTGTGAATATACCTTTGCGTGCTTGGATCCCAGATGTCCCGTGCCTATTACCGCCGCGTAGAGTTTCTCCATCTATATCCTTTCCCTATTAAATTGATAAAATTATATCACTAATATAAAGGAGGCGCAAGGGAAATTTATCCTTGTGATAGACGGAAAAATGTGCTAAAATTACAAAGAATGTAGCAAGGGATTTATTACTATACACGATAAGCGATCAACGATAAACGAACCCGGCACCTTACAAGGCTATGAAAGATTACCTCCGGTTGTTAAGATTCCTGATACCGCACCTCTGGGTGTTTGTGACCGCCGTCGCCTTCATGTTTTTATTCGGCGTGTTTGAAAAGACCTCGCTGTGGGCGGCGCTGCCGTTCGTGGATAATATACTTGCCGGCAAAGAGATAGTGATCCCCAGCCAGCATTATGTCCCGCAGTTCCTGATAGTTCTTGTCGATAGGATAAACGTATTGGCCGGGCAGTCGCGCCTGATGCTCTTTTACTGGATCGTCGGAGTGCTGGGGATACTGCTTTTTCTGCGGGAAGCCACCTCGTTTTTTATGAATTACTTCATGCGCGACCTCGGAGAAAGAGTCATACGCGATATCAAGGCCAGGATATACGATAAGTTTCTGACGCTCTCGCTGGATTTTTACAGCAAGAACCCGACGGGAAAACTGATCTCGCGCATAACCTACGACGCCGTCCTCATCCGCGATTCCATCACATCGGGCCTTACGGACCTCTTTGACCAGCCCATACAGCTTATCATAGGCCTCTGCGTTGTCGCAGGAGTGAAGTTATGGTTCAATATTTCGTGGCTATTGATCATCCTTAGCATGTGCGTGCTTCCGGCCATACTTTACCCTGTGAAGCGCCTGGGAAAGAGGCTTAAAAAGCTGAGCAAGCAAAGCCAGGAGAAGATGGGCGATATCAACGAGACGCTTTACGAGACGATATCCGGGATAAGGATAGTGAAGGCGTTTTCAATGGAGCCTTATGAATCCCGCCGTTTCGACAGAGATAATCAGCAGTTCTACAAGCTGAGCATGAAGACGGTGAAGAGGATGGAGATCATAAGCCCGATGTCCGAATGCGCGATAATCGTCTGCACGGGATTGGTAATACTGGTCGCCGGCAGGGGCATAATCTCGGGGACGCTTTCAGCCGGGGCTTTCACCGTATTCATCGCGGCGTTCGCGTTGATGGCCAAGCCGGTCAAGCGGCTGGCGCGGGTATACGCGGTATTGCAGACGGCGCTTGCCGCCGGAAGGAGGATATTCGAAGTCCTCGATGAAGATCCTAAAGTCAAGGAACGTCCCGGCGCTAAAACACTGCCCGCTTTTAAACGCGGCATAGTTTTTGATAACGTTGATTTTAAATATGAGGACACGGCCGTCCTTAAAAATATATCCCTGGAGGCAAAAAAGGGAGAGATCATAGCATTTGTGGGGCCGAGCGGCGTCGGAAAGACCACACTCGTAAACCTTATCCCGCGTTTTTACGACCCCTCGGGCGGTTCCGTCAGGATAGACGGTATCGATATCAAAGATGTCACGCTTAAATCTTTACGCGAGCATATCGGTATTGTCACCCAGGAGACGATCCTCTTCAACGATACCGTGAACGCCAATATCGGATACGGAAGGGGCGATGAATCCAGCAGGAAAGAGATCGTCCGAGCCGCGGAGATCGCGAACGCCCACGATTTTATAATGAAGATGCCCAAGGGGTACGACACTATTATAGGAGAGCGGGGGTTCAAGCTTTCAGGCGGAGAAAAGCAGAGGCTGGCGATAGCGAGGGCGGTCTTTAAAAACCCGCCCATCCTCATTTTGGATGAAGCCACATCCCAGCTTGATACGGAGTCGGAGATACTGGTCCAAAAGGCGATCGACAACCTCATGAAAGGCAGGACAGTATTCGTCATAGCCCACCGCCTAAGCACCATAAAACACGCCACAAAGATCTATGTGCTTGAAAAGGGCGGGATTGTCGAAACCGGCACCCACGACGATCTTATCGAGAATAGCGGCCTTTATAAGCGCCTCTATGAGATGCAATTCATAGATAGATGATTTTGTTAGAAAAATAAATATTTATCTATAACCTCAATATTGGTAAGTAGTTAGGTAAAAAAGTCGTAAAAACCCCGTTTTTGCATACAAAAGTGTTGACTTAGATATAGGAATATGATATAATATTATCGAAAAAGGAAGGGATTATTTTTTTTCCGTGATATTCAGCCTCTTTAAAAAGATTTCACTAAAAAGGGGAAAAATATGCGACGATTAATTAGAAAGTCTGTTCTCGCGCTATCGGTCTGCCTGCTAACGGCATCGCTATGTCTCTCTGCGGGAGCGGAAAATTTATTGCAGAACGCGAGCTTTGAAGACTCAGGCTGGCCGCCGGTAGATTGGTCGGAGTGGTCAGGCGCTATAAATCCGTACAGCGGCACGTATGCTTACATCGCTTTTAAAATGGCCAACTCGGGTGTGCGGTCCGCAGTCAGGGGTTTATACGGAAGCGGTGTCCGTTGGGCCGGCTACTCTCAGGATGTGGTTGTAAGCGAGGGCGCTATAGTCAACGCGAGCGGATGGTTTTTGAGCCCCACGGGGAATCCGTTAAGGAACGGGGCAGAGGCATATATCGAGGTAAAGTTTTTAGGCGCGGATGAAAGCGAATTGGCGCTATACCAGAGTGAACCGGTCGCGGGCGCGACCCTCTGGACCGGGCGCGCGATAACCGGCCTCCAGGCGCCGGCTGGGACCGTCACGGCAAAGTTTAGTTTTGTGCTGAACGCCCCACAATACGATTCTACCGGAGTCGTCTATTTCGACGACGCTTCATTCGAATCCGACATGACCGCGCCCATAGTCACCATCACCTCTCCCGCCGACCAATTGATCACAAACTCATCTCCGGTCTTAGTAGAAGGGACAGTAAACGATTTAGCGATCACTTCGATCGACATCAACGGCAGCAGCGAACCGGTGAGCGGAGGCTCATGGTCAGGCTATGTCTCTTTGTCGGAGGGAAGCAATACCATTACGGCGGCCGCAGTCGATGCCGGAGGAAATCCCGGGTCCGACAGCATCACCGTGTACCTTATAACGACCGCTCCCGCGGTAGTGATCTCTTCTCCTGCAGACGAATCGACCACAGAGATCTCTCCCATAACCGTGACCGGGACAGTAGATGACCCGGCTATTACTTCGATAGATGTCAATGGGACGATAGAGCCGGTGAGCGGAGGCTTATGGTCAAGCTCCCTATCGCTGTCGGAGGGAGCGAACATTATTACGGCTACCGCGACGAACGACGCGGGCAATCCGGGTTCGGACACTATAACGGTCTATTTTAATCCGCAGAACGAATTATTGAACGGAGGTTTTGAGGAGTCAGGATGGCCCCCTGTCAATTGGAGCCAATGGGGCGGTTCCGCGAGCGGAGAGCCTGCCGACGGGTGTTACGGCTACATAGATACCGCGGAAGCCCATTCGGGCTCTCAATCGGCGGTAAGAGGCCTCTTCGGAAGCGGGGTGCGCTGGGGCGGGTATACGCAGGATGTCGCGATAGGAGGCTGGGATCTTGTCACGGCAAGCTGCTGGCTTATGAGCTCTTCTTCCGACGACCCTCTCGCGAACGGCGCCAAGGCTTATATCGAAGTCAAGTTTTTAGACGGAAGCGACGCAGAGATCGGATACTACAGGAGCGCGCCGCTTCAATCCGCGAGTCCATGGACGGAGCATACCGTCCGGAGGTGCGCGCCGAAGAACGCGGCAAAGGCGAGGCTGAGCCTTGTCTTGTTTGCCGAGGAGGAAGGTTCCAGCGGAAAGGTATATTTTGACGACGCCTCGATCAAGATCATTCCGGGCGGCTGTACGCCGGAGCCCGAGGCCCCGTTCGATAAGCCGATGAGCGCGGGACCTGTACAGATATCCGGAAACACCTTATCGGTCGAAGGAAAGGCGTTCAGGATAAGAGGAGTCTGTTATCAGCCGGTTCCCATCGGAGAGGTGCCCTGGGAATACGATATCTACGCCGATCACTATATCTATGACCGCGATCTCCCTGTTTTACGTAATATGGGCGCGAATACTATACGCACCTATAACAAGGTGACATCAACGGCGTTTCTCGACGCCTGCTATAACTGCGGCGTGGAGCCGGTCTATGTAGTAATGGGGTTCTATATCGACGCCGCGAATGATCTGGGCGATCCGGCTGTGCGAAGCGCGATAAAGGCCGATTTCCGGGATTATGTAAGTACATATAAGGATCATCCGGCGGTCCTCATGTGGTCGCCCGGAAATGAGACGGAATATTCATATACAGGCTGCGACTACGAATATTACACTCTTCTTAACGAGCTCGCCGAAATAGCTTATATCGAAGAGGGAAGCGCCTATCATCCCGTTACGGCCTCCCTCGCGGATATATCCCATATCGGCGACGCGGACCTGCTCACGGACGATGAAGATATGGACTACCTTGACGTCTGGGGCGCGAACGTCTACAGAGGCGCGACATTCGGCAATCTATTCGATGACTATGCCGCGAGGAGCGGCAAGGCGTTCTGGGTCTCGGAATTCGGCGCCGACGCCTGGCATACATACGATAAATACGATGACCCGGCGGACGGATATCTCGATGAGACGGCGCAGGAGCAGTTTGACTCGGGCCTATGGGATTATATCGAGGCGGGAAGCGACGTCTGCTCGGGCGGGGCGGTCTTCTCTTATTCGGACGAATGGTGGAAGGGCCACAACGGCGACCCTGCCGTCCATGAATACCAGGGATTCGCGTACGGAGACATCGACCATCCGGACCAGTATTCCAACGAGGAATGGTACGGCATAGTCGCTGTTTCGGATAACGGGATGGGGCCGGATGTCATTTTCCTGCGCAGCCTATACTACGGCCTGCAATCGCGATGGGTAGAGACCGAAGACCCTGTGATACACATCGAGGATATCTCGATGGAACTGGCATATTGGTATTGGCTGGTGAGGGCGAAGGCCACCGTCACCATATACGATGACGCCGGCCAGCCCGTTTCAGGCGCCACAGTATCCGGGATATGGAGTAATACGACATTTGACAGCGACACAAAGGTCACGGACGCCGAAGGCAGGATAACGGTAGACTCGAACAACATCATCGTAAATCCGGGCCGGGAATTCGTATTCACCGTTACGAATGTGGTTAAGGACGGTTATGTATACAACGCGACATTGAACTCGGAAACCACCGATTCTATAGTAATACCCTAGTATGCCTTTGGGGACACTCCGCTTTTACCTCTCATGCAACAAATCAACGGTTTCAGATACGATATTTTGTAAGGCCGGCTCACGGAGGAGCCGGCACTCACTCGCGCATTTCGCGCTCGATCGCTCGCTGTTTTTTCGCTGACCGAGGACGAAATGTCCGAGGAAATGCCGAATCTCAACAAGATTCGGCCGACTTTTGGGACTTAGCGGCTCAAAAGTCTTTTGCCGAAAAAATCTTTATGCTCGCTTTACAGAATATCGCATCTGGAAACACAATCTTTAACCACTCGAGGCTAAATTTTGTAGTCGCTCGGGTGAATATCAATATTGCATATATATGTTGCCTCAAGTTGCGTACCGTCTCCCAGTTAGGAGCGCCTCTAATACACCCCAATGGCACGTATTTTCTTTTATATTTGCCTATTATTATATTATTGGGAGAAAAAGCTTGCAAATGGACGACAATTTGGTATAATCTACCCCAGCATAGACCAGATTATAGTACCGGAAAAGGAGGAGAAATAACTTGGAACCGGAAGCTCAGACACTAATAAAACAATTGCTGGAATCGGGGGTCCACTTCGGCCACCAGAAGAACAAATGGAACCCTAAGATGAAGGGGTATATATTTACCGA
The DNA here is from genome assembly GCA_964645565.1 of uncultured Planctomycetia bacterium. Taxonomy (GTDB): domain Bacteria; phylum Omnitrophota; class Gorgyraeia; order JAHIPI01; family JAHIPI01; genus BS750m-G14. The sequence goes on from CAZYBX010000023.1 coordinate 12,219, forward strand.
AAAGAGCGGCATATATATAATCGACCTTCAGCAGACGGTGGAAGCCCTCAAGACGGCCTGTGATTTCATAAGCGGCATAGCGGCCAAGGGCGAAAGCATCCTCTTCGTGGGCACAAAGAAGCAGGCGAGGGACACCATACGCGAGGCCGCGCAGAAAAGCAACAATTTCTACGTAGTGGATAGGTGGCTCGGAGGGCTGCTTACCAATTTCGGGACCGTGAGAAAAAGCGTGGAGCGGTATGACAAGATCGAGGCCATGAAGGCGGACGGCTCTTTCGACGAACTTTCCAAGAAGGAAGCGTCCCAGCGCAACAAGGAGCTGCTTAAGCTGAAGAAGAACCTGGACGGCGTCCGGAATATGAAAAAATACCCCGGCGCGCTTTTCATAATAGACCCCATGAGAGAGATCATCGCCGTGAAGGAAGCGGTGAAATTGAAGATCCCGATCGTGGCCCTGGTAGACACGAATTGCGACCCCGATCTGATCGATTACGTGATCCCCGGGAATGACGACGCTATCCGTTCCATTAGATTGATAACCGGGATCATCCTTGACGCCGTGATGAAGGGCAGGAGCGATTTTGTGGCGGGCGTCGAAAAGGAAGTCAGATTGGCGGCCAAGGCAAAAGCCGATGAAATCGCCGCGGGTTCGAAAGATGCGTCTCCCACGGACGAACTGGTAGAAGACGCCGAGGTCATAGAGAAGCAGTTCAGGCGGGGCAAGAAAGAGGAGAATCTGTTTGTAGAGTTTTGTATTTAAGTGAAGTCGTCTGATATGCTGTCTAAATAGTTTATATATTTTTAGGTATTTTT
>CAZYBX010000024.1:0-2039 GCA_964645565.1 uncultured Planctomycetia bacterium
GTTATTCTCTCTTGAAAATAATAGATTCACCGCCGCGGTCTCCGCGCCGCAGGATATGACTATATCGGCATAGCTCTCTTCGAGCCGTCTGTAGACATCGGACTCGACGCATAATCTGAGAGCGGCCATCCGTATAAGCGCAAATTTAGCCGCGGTATGGCTTAAGAGAGCAAATAACAATCTGTGATATCCCGATCTATACTTCACCTCTATTGTTTTGGACTCGATATCGCCGTCGGTATAACCCGCCCGGCGGCGCGACTCTATGATCTTCCCGTAAATTCCGAGAGACTGGTTGAGGTGGCCTTTCCTGCCGTCGCTCAATATCATCACTCTTCTCAACGGCGTCGATTTCCACCTCTTATGGAGCCACAGCCATTGCTCGGGATACTGCCTGATATATTTCTCCATGACCCCTGCGGTTTTCTGCATCGCCGCCGACTCACCCGGGCCGTCTCCGGCCGGCACCTGTATGGGCTCCGACAATATCAGCCTATGGTAAGGGCCTTTTATCCTCGCCATAAACGCAGGGATTATTACGGCGCCTGTCTTTCCGGCGAGCGCAAAAGCGCCTCTATGGGTCGATGTAGGCCTTCCAAAGAAGTCGACGAATACCCCTCTCTTGCCCGCGTCCTGATCCGATAGTATTCCCACGATACCGTTTTTATCGAGATGTTCATATATCTCCCTCGTGGCCATGCCCTTCCTGATGACCTTGCACCCCTTGCTCTCTCTCAGCGCGTTCAAAGCGCCGTTCAGGCGCTTCATCTTCTGATCCCGGGCCAATACCATGAGGGGATACCCCTGCAGAGCGCTTGTGATGCTCAAAAGCTCCCAGTTTCCGAAGTGTCCTGTGAGGAATATTATGCCGCGCCCCTTCGCGAATGTCTTGTCGAAATTATACCTGTTCTCTATAGTGACATATTTATCGACATAGGCCCTATCGACCTTCGGGATCCTCAATACTTCCGCGAGGGTCTCGCCGAAATTCAGGTAAAGCCTCTTTACATTGCGCCTTATTTGAGCGGGAGACATTTCTTTGCAAAAGGCCGCGCGCATATTAGAATAGGCCACCCTTGACCTTTTAAAATTAACATAATAGGCTATCCTGCCGAATATCCGGCCGAGAGCCAGGGCGGCTTCCACAGGCATAAGACATAAGAGCGCGCTTGAAAACTTAGCTATTAAAAAGAGAATGTAATCTGCCAACAATGGCCTCCTCGTTCGAACTTATGCTGAAATCTATCTTCAGAGCCAGCATCTCTATGCCTTCGGGGAGCGTCTTAAGCCTCCTCAGCCTTACCGCGTCCTTTTCCGTAGTGACGATGATATCTATACCTCCGGCAAGGCATTTCTTCGCGATATAGCCCATCTCCCTGCCGGTGAACCGGTGGTGGTCGGGAAAACAAAATCTCTCCGCCGCTTCAGCGCCGGCCTTTTTGAGCATCCACTCGAAGTACCGCGGGTTCGCTATTCCGCTCAAGACCGCTATTTTTTTGGCGGCTATATGCGACAGCGGGACAGTCCCGTCGGAAAATATCTTAGCGAGCGAGACCGGCCTGTAACGGGATTCCGCGATCTCTATATCGCTATTGAACCGCCTCAAAGCCCGGCCCATAGAGGAGACGTTAGCCTCTCCCATATCGGCTTTCGTAAGTATCGCGATATCCGCGTCCCTTAAGCGCTTCAGCGGCTCCCTCAGCATGCCTCTGGGGAAAAGCTTCATATCCAGGAAAGGCGATGTAGCGTCTATCAGAAGTATATCCAGGTCTCTCTTAAGCCTGTAATGCTGGAACCCGTCATCCAGCACCACGCAGTCGCTTTTGAAGTCCGCGGAAGCCCTTTTCGCGCTCCTGACCCTGTCCCTGCCGATCAGGACCGGTATATCCTTCAGCTTTTCTTTGAGAAAGTGGGACTCGTCGTCTCCGTAGCCTCTGTTCAGGACCGCCGGCCTCCTTCCCATAGCTTTGACATCTTCCGCAAGTTTGACTGCAAAAGGCGTCTTGCCGGTCCCGCCTAACGTTATGTTGCCTATACTT
>CAZYBX010000024.1:2049-12877 GCA_964645565.1 uncultured Planctomycetia bacterium
TTAGCGGGCACTCTATGCGACGGCAATATCCCCGCCCGGTAAAGGACATAGACGCATTCCAGGACCAGCCGGTATACAAATGAAAAGGCCGATAAAAGCGCCCTCGCTATATACGCGTCCGGCGTCTTCCTCTCCCCGTTCACCACCGACAAAAAATAAGCCTTCCATCTCATAAAAACCGCTTTATCAAATCTATGTTCCTATCGGTCGAGCCCGCGCTGCCGAATACCAGCTTCTTCGCCCTCTCGCCCATGCCCTTGCGTTTTTCATCGTCGGCGAGCAGTGTCCGGAGCGAACCCAGCAGCTCATCGTCGCTGCGGACGATCTCGATAGCGTCGCTACTCGCAAAAAGCTCGCAGACGCTTTTAAAATTATGGACATAAGGGCCTGTTATCACCGGCTTGGCGAAAGCGGCCGGCTCTATGAAATTCTGACCTCCGTGCGGGATGAGGCTCCCGCCCATGAACACTATCGTAGCCAATTCGTAGAGCGAGCCGAGATGCCCTATCGAATCAAGAAGGAAGACGGAATCCTCGGAGACGCGCGCGGCGCCTCTCTCCACCTCCGACATCCTGATAGCGCTGAAGCCCGATTCTCTCGTAAGACCGGATACCTCATTCGTCCTTTCGATATGCCGCGGCGCTATAAGCAGCGCCAGGCCGGGATGGTCCTTTCTCAAGGCTTTATACGAACGCAGGATCCTTATCTCCTCGCCGCGATGGGTGCTTCCGGCTATTATCAACCGTGACGCATCCTTAAGCCAGGTCCCTTTATTCCTGATCGGCGGCCACTCATCCGGCCCCTTTTCATTCTTCAGTAAGACATTGTCGAACTTCATATTGCCGGTCACGCGGACTCTTTCTGCTGGAGCGCCCAATGCCTTTATCCTTTCGGCGTCCGCGTCCGTCCGCATACAAAAGAGAGCGGCCTTGTCCAGGATATTCCTCATCACGGGTCTCACGATCCGGTAATTCCTGAAAGACTTCGGCGATATCCTCCCGTTCATAAGCACAATAGGGACTTTCTTCTCAGCCAGTTCCGTGAATAGATTCGGCCATATCTCGGTCTCGATCGCGATGAATAACGAAGGATTTATGCGACCGGCCAGCTTTCTCACCACAAAACTCAAGTCTATCGGGAAATATATCACCATATCCCCTTCGCGGGCTGACGAAAGGGCTATCCTGTTCCCGGTCTCCGTTACAGTCGATATCACAAAACGCTTAGACGGGTATAGACGGCGCATCCTGTCGATCAGGCCTTCGGCGGTCATCATCTCGCCGACGCTCACGGCATGCACCCACACCGGCCCGCTCGCGGATATATCCTTAAAAGCGTCTTTGTCGAATATGCCGAAGCGCTGCCAGACGCCCTTGTGGTATTTCCCCCTTAAAAGAAAATACGGCAGGTATAATAGAGCGAAGACTATAAAACCGATGTTATAGAACAATCTCATTTCCCGGCCTTTGCGTTAAGTCAGCCCCATATATCATGCCCTCGGATGGGACTTTTCGTATACCTCTTTCAAGCGCTTTGTCGTCACATGCGTGTATATCTGGGTCGTAGAGAGGTTCATATGGCCCAGGAGCTCCTGAACGCTCCTGAGGTCCGCCCCCCTGTTCAACAGATGCGTAGCGAAGGAATGCCTGAGCGTGTGGGGCGAGATATCCTCTCTGAGGGCGGCTCTCCTTATGTACTTATCGACGATCCGCCTTACGCTTCTATCGGTCAGGCGCGTGCCGTTTTTGTTGAGAAATACGGCTTTTTTGTCGTTAAGCTTTTTCGCGCCTCTTTTGTCCAAATAAGTCCGGATCGCCCGCAGCGCCTTGTCCCCTATGGGAGTAAGCCTCTCCTTCCTGCCCTTCCCGAATACCTTTGCCACTCCGCCTATAAAATCTATGCTATCCATATTGAGCCCCACCAGTTCGCTCACCCTCATACCCGTCGAATAAAGCGTCTCCAGTATGGCCCGGTCCCTGCAGCCCGGAAGGTCCTTCTCGTCCGGCGATTCTATAAGCCTCACCACCTCCTCCGTATCCAGAAAGAGCGGCAATTTCTTATCCAGCTTGGGAGTAGCTACGCTCGAGGCCGGGTTTGTCTTGAGATATCCTTCCCTGTAGAGAAACCTGAAAAACGAGCGGAGGCTCGCCAGCTTTCTGGCGACGGTCCGCTTCGAAAAATTCTTTTCCCTCATGTGGGCGAGATAGCGGCGCAGGACCAGGTAGTTGACGGACTCGATCCTTATATCCCCCAGAAAATTCCCGAAATCCCTGAGGTCGGCCGAATAGTTTATTATCGTGTGCCCCGAGGAATTCTTCTCCACCTTAAGGTAATTTATAAATTTGTCTATGTAGCGTATCATGGGTTCTCGTACGGAAAAAAGGGGACAGGCTACTTTTTCATGCCTTGTCGGGGACAGACACCATTTATTGCCACATTCCTACTTTTTCAATAAATGGTGTCTGTCCCTTTATTGAAAAAGTAGCCTGTCCCCTTTTTTCACTATGTATTTTCTTTCTTGTCTACGGGTAATGTCGTCGTGATGTAGCGGCACTTCGGATAATTTGTGCAGCCGTAAAAAGAGCCCTTTCGGGAGCGCCTCTCAAGGAGCTCCCCTCCGCAATTCTCTTGCGGGCACTTTATGCCGGTGGTTATGGATTTGGAGAATTTGCACTTCGGAAAATTCGAACAGCTTAAGAACTTGCCGCGTCTGCCCCATTTGATGACCATAGGCTTGCCGCACTGCTCGCAGACCTGATCGGTGGGGACGTCTTTTTTCTTAAGGTTCTCCATATCCTTTACGGCCTTATCGTGCGCGGACTTAAACGGCGCATAAAAATCCCGCAGTACCTTGACCCAGTCCAGCTTACCCTCTTCCACTTCGTCCAGTTCCTCTTCCAGGTAAGCGGTGAACTTCACATCCAGGACCTTGGGAAAATGCTGCGTTAAAAGCTGAGTGACCAATGTCCCGAGTTCCGTAGGATGCAGGTATCCCTTTTCTCTTTTAACATAATTCCTGATTAAAATAGTGGTTATGATGGGGGCGTACGTACTGGGCCTTCCTATTCCTTTTTCCTCCAGGGCCTTCACTAAAGAGGCGTCGGAATATCTTGGCGGGGGTGAAGTGAAATGCTGGCTGGACTCCAGGCTGATGAGATGAAGGACCTCATCGATGGCGAGAGGGGGTAAAAACGTCTCTTCCTTTTTCTCTTCGGTATTATATATTATCGTGAATCCGTCGAACAGGACCTTTGTCCCCGTGGCCCTGAATATGCAGTCTCCCGCTTCTATATCCGCGCTTATATTCAGGTTTAAAGACGTTTCCATCTGGCTTGATATGAATCTATTCCATATGAGCTCGTATAACTTCAGCTGGTGCGGGTTGAGGTATTTCCTTATAGAGGACGGCTCATGAAGCGGCAGGGACGGCCTGATGGCCTCATGCGCCTCTTGAGCGCTCTTTTTCGACTTATATTTGCGCGGCACGGGCGGATAATATTTATTGCCGAATCTTCCGATGATATACCCCTTTGCCGCGTCGCGGGCGTCATCGGATATGTTTACCGAATCGGTCCTCATATAAGTGATGAGACCGGCAGCCTCTTTGTCGCCCAGCTCGACGCCCTCGTAGAGCTCCTGCGCGACTTTCATGGTCCTGTTTGCCGAAAAACGGAGTTTATTAAAAGCGTCCTGCTGCAGCTTGCTCGTGGTGTAAGGCGGCTGCGGCTGCCTCTTCTTCCTCGCCTCTCTTACCTTCTTGACTTTGAATCTTTCGTTTTGCAGGCCGTTCTTAACCCGCTCCGACTCTTCGCCGCCCTTCAGGCCCGGCTCAGCCCCCTTCACCGAGATAAGTTTGGCCTTAAACGGCCTGAGGTCTTCTTTATCGGCTGATTTCTCTTTTCTGAGTAATGCCTCTATTTCCCAATACTCCTGCGGCACAAAGGCGTTGATCTTCTTTTCCCTGTCCACGATGAGCCTTAGAGCGACGGATTGGACCCTGCCGGCGCTCAGCCCGCTGCCGACCTTTTTCCACAAAAGCGGGCTCAGGCTATAACCCAATATCCTATCGAGCACCCTTCTGGCCTGCTGGGCGTTCACCATGTTCATGTCTATCTTGTGCGGCTTTTTAAACGCCTCTTTTATAGCCTTCTCGGTTATCTCGTGAAACGTCACCCTGTGCACCGCGGAAGCCGAATCCTCCATATACCGCTTAAGATGAAACGCGATCGCCTCGCCCTCCCTGTCGGGGTCCATAGCCAGATATATCTCCTCCTTGCCTTTGGCGCCGTTCTTCAGATCGGAAAGGATCTTGCGCCGCTTGGCTATCACCACATACCTGGGTTTGAAACCGTTCTCTATATCGACGCCCATCTCGCTCTTAGGGAGATCGACCACATGCCCCATAGAGGAAAGTATGGCATAATGCTTGCCCAGGAACTTATTTATCGTCTTTGATTTAGTAGGGGATTCCACTACGACCAAGTATTTTGCCATATTCGTCCTTTATTTGTCATTGCGAGCCCGCCAAAGGCGGGTGAAGCAATCTCAAGCTGGGATTACTTCGTCGCCCCGAAGTCCGGGGCTCCTCGTAATAAATTCCCCGCTATGGCGGGGAATTTACCTCAAAATGTAGTTTTTACCCGGAAGCTCCTTTACGACTTTCTTGAACTCAAGACTCAGGAGCACGGAATTGATCCTGCTCAGGCTTATATCGCTTTTCTTTGCCAGGTCATCGATGTAAAGCGGTTCATCGCTCAAAAAATATTTTACCTTCTTCTCTTCGTCGGTCAATACCCCGTCATAAGCGGCCTTTTGCGGTCGCGCGGCCTTTCCGGAATGCTTATAGCGAAGGTTGTTTTCGATCTCGACCATTATGTCTTCCACACACCCTATGAGCTTAGCGCCTTCTTTGATGAGGTTATTAGAGCCCTCGCTTCTCGGCGAGCCCGCCTCGCCGGGGACCGCGAAAAGCTCCCTGTTCTCCGCCAGGGCAAAATCAGCCGTTATCAGGGAGCCGCTCCTCTTCGATGCCTCGACTACCAGGATTCCCAGCGAAAGCCCGCTTATTACGCGGTTCCTCATAGGAAAATTAGCCCTGTAAGGAGGCGTGTGCATCGGAAACTCCGATACTACCGCGCCGTCCCCGCAGATCTCCTTGACGAGCTTCATGTTTTCGAACGGATAGATGTCGGCCAGGCCGCTTCCCAGTACCGCTATCGTCCTGCCCGCGCTGATAGCGCCCTTATGGGCGGCCGTATCTATACCCCTGGCCAGTCCGCTTACGACGGTTATCCCCATAGACGCCAGTTGATGCGCTATCTTCTCGCATATAGACACTCCATAACGCGAAGGCTGCCTCGTACCCACTATCGCCACGGCGTCCGCGTCTTCCTTTTTAATCCCGCCCATGACATAAAGTAGTATGGGCGGCGAATAGATCGTCTTTAGATTCTCCGGATAATCGCCGTCGAAAACGCTCACCGCCCTTACCCCGGCCGTCTCCATGGCCCGCAGCTCTTTCGAAAGCCATCTTCCGTCTAAAGACGTTATCTTACGGGCGATGTTTTCGTCGATACCCTCGATCTCCGCGAGGTCGCCTTTACCGGCTTTCAATATCCCGGCCGAGCTGCCGAAGGCGCTCATCAGCCTTTCGAGCCTCTTAAAACCGAGGCATCCGGCGCCGTTCAATAATATGATGTCCTCGATATTCACCTTCATAACGCGTTCCTGTAGATCTGGATTATTTCATCGGCCACGCCCTGGATCCCTTTGCGGGAGGTGTCGATCTGAAAATCCGCACTTTCGTAGTATTCCTTCCGCTTCTCAAGGAGATCCTTTATCTTGCCCAGCGGGTCGGCCACTTTTAAAAGAGGCCGATGCTGATATCTGCTCGTCCTCTCAAGTATCTCATACGGCGTCGCGTTGAGGCAGAATACCAGGCCGTTTTTTTTAAGGGCGTTTACATTCTCCGCGTTCAGCACCACTCCGCCGCCCGCATCTATGACTGCGTCCTCCAGCCGCGAGACTTCCCCGATGACCTCGCTCTCCGCCTTCCTGAAGTAGGGTTCTCCTTTTTCCGTGAATATCTCGTTTATCGCCATATTTTCTCTCTCTTCGATCATGTCATCCGTGCTGACGAGCCGCATGTTCAGGACGTCCGCCAGGACCCTGCTTACGGCCGTCTTACCCGTCCCCATAAAGCCGACGATCACGATATTTTTCACTAGAATCTTCCAAGCGCTTTGATATAATTCTGGTAGTTCCTCTTCATCTCGGCCATCGAGTCCGAGCCGAATTTTTCCATAAAAGCGTTGGCCGCTTCGACGGCGCAGACGCTCTCGGCTATGACCGCGCAGGAAGGGACGGCGACTACATCGGCCCTCTCTACCGCGGCCTTTGTCGATTTCTTCGTGATGATATCCACGCTCTCAAGCGGCCTGCGGAGCGTGGCTATGGGCTTCATAGCGCCCCTCAATATTATCGGCTCGCCGTTGGTCATGCCGCCCTCGATGCCGCCCGCGTTATTCGTGGACCTGCGGAACGTGCCGTCTTTATAGACGATGGCGTCGTGGACCTTGGAGCCTCTCTTTTTCGCGACCGCAAAACCCGCCCCTATTTCCACTCCCTTGACCGCCTGTATGGACATGACGGCCATAGCAAGCCTCGCGTCCATCTTCCTGTCCCATTGAACGTGCGAGCCCAGCCCCGGCGGCACGCCGGTCATTATAACTTCGAAGACGCCTCCGAGCGTATCACCTTCGCTTGAAGCGCTGTCTATTTCGCTTTTCATCAGTTTTTCGGCGGTCTTGTCGGCGCATCTTAACGGCGACTCCGAAGCCAGCCTCTCGATCTCGGCAAACTCCAGGCTCGAGGTATGCGCGTCTATGCCGCCCAACAGCACCACATGTGAAAATACGCCGATTCCGAACTTCTCGAGGAGCTGTTTGCATAACGCCCCCACGGCGACCCTCGCGGCGGTCTCCCTCGCGCTTGACCGCTCGAGTATATCCCGCATGTCCCTCCGTCCGTATTTCATCGCGCCGGCCAGGTCCGCGTGCCCCGGCCGCGGGGAATGCACCTTCGGCAGCTCGTTTATCCTCGAATCCTTGTTCTTGATCATCAATGTAACCGGACTGCCTATAGTCTCATTGTTCCGCAGGCCGGACAAGATACTCACGCTATCCGCCTCGATCTTCATCCTGTCGCCCCTGCCGTACCCGGTCTGCCTTTTCCTCAGCTCCTCGTTTACCGAAGCCTTCGAGATCTTGAGCCCGGCGGGCATACCCTCAAGGATCGCGACTATGGCTTTGCCGTGAGACTCTCCTGCCGTGAAATAACGCAGCATCTTTCTCCCCCTTATCTGACGAAAAACAGGTATTCCAGGATCCGTCCGCCCCATAGCATACTGACGATCGCCGCCAATGAAATATAGGGGCCGTAAGGTATGATATCTTTCTTTTCTCTTATCTTTACGACCACGCCTACGGCCGAGCCGAAGAAAGGCGCGATAAAAAAGGTCAATAGCGCAAGTTTCCAGCCCAGAAAAGCGCCGATCATGGCCATAAGCTTCACGTCGCCTCCGCCCATCGCCTCTTTCCTGAAGACCAATTTGCCGAATACGCCCATAGCGTAGATACTGCCTCCGCCCGCGAGTAAACCGATAAAAGAACTCGTAAAAGACGCGAGATGCGTATTTTCCCCCTGTATAGAAGGAAATGCGAAGCTCGCCAAAAGGCCGAGGACCATACCCGGAAGCGTTATGAAATCCGGTATGATCTGGTGTTCAAAATCAATAAACGTGGAGACGATAAGCGCGGCCGCCAGCGCCGACCAGACAAAGAACTTGGCGCTGAGACCGAAAAATACGTACAATATCAGAAGTAAGGACGCTGTCAGGAACTCTACCGTGAAATATCTGAACGATATCGGCCTAGCGCAAAAACGGCACCTCCCCCCGAGGAGGATGAAGCTCAAAAATGGGATATTGTCGTGCCAATTAAGCTTATGATTGCAATGGATGCAATGGGAGCCGGGAAATACAATCGACTCCTGCCGCGGCAGCCTGTAAATGCACACGTTCAGAAAACTCCCTATGGCCGAACCAAATATAAATATGAAAATTTTTATCAGCATGGTTTTTTAAAAAAAGGGGACAGGCTACTTTTTTGCAATAATAGCAGACAGGCTGCAAAAAAGTAGCCTGTCCCCTTTTTTTCAGTATCCCCTTTTTTTCAGCGTCCTTTTAAGCGCCCTTCTCATCACTTCCACCGGCGGCTTCCTGCCCGTCCAGAGCCTAAAAGCGATAAGGCCCTGGTGTAACAGCATGCCCGTACCGTTAGATACGGCCGCGCCCTTGCCCCCGGCATCCCTGAGAAGCTTTGTCGCGCCCGGATTATATATCACATCGACTACGCGGAGTCTTTTATGTAAGAGTTCGGGCTCGATGACTCGCGGGTCTGTGTCCTTCATCCCGCAGGGAGTGGCGTTTATCAAAACATCGGTGTTCATGAGCATCTCTTTCATGGCCAGCCTGTCTCTTTTTAACGCGATCACTTCGCACGTATCGATCTTGGCCAATGACTTCGCGAGTTTTATAGCCTTCTCCCTTACCGTATCGACAAGCACTATACGGCGCGCGCCTTTCAACGCAAGGGAAAAAGAGATCGCCCGCGAAGCCCCGCCCGCCCCCAATATGAAGAACCTTTTCCCCTTCGGCGTTACCGCGAGATCCTCTTCGAGGGAGCTGATAAACCCCTTCCCGTCCGTATTATAACCTTTAAGCCTGCCGTCTTCGTTGACAATAGTGTTAACGGCCCTTATAAGCGACGCCTCCCGGTCGACCTCATCGAGGTACTTGATGACGTTCTCCTTGTGAGGGACGGTCACGTTGAAGCCGCGAACCCCTGCCGATCTCAGGCAGGCCAGGCTTTCCTTCAAATCACCCGGCTTGACCTCGAACGGCACATAGACGGCATTGATACCGAGCGAGCGGAATGCGGCGTTATGCATGGCCGGAGAATACGTGTGCTTCACCGGATACCCTATGATGCCGTATATCTGTGTATTACCGTTTATACGCATGGAGTCCCTTAAATCATCACCCTGAGATCTTGTACAACAGCCTGTTTATGGCGTTCAAATACGCCTTGGCGCTGGCCTCGATGATATCGGTGCTGGAGCCCCTTCCGGTTATCTCCCTGCCTCTGGCCTTTATCCGGACCGATACCTCTCCCAGCGCGTCCTTGCCTCCGGTAATGGAGCGCAGGGCGTAGTCCAGCAGCCTGCCTTTTATGCCGGTGGCCCTGTCTATCGCCTTATAGCAGGCATCCACCGGCCCGTCGCCGGTAGAGGCGCGCTCGACCGTCTTATTCCCGAACTTCAATTTTATCGTCGCGCTCGGGACCACGTTTGTGCCGCTCGATACCTGAAGGTACTCAAGGTGATACTTTTCCGCCACGGCCCTCACGCTATCCTCGACAATGGCTAAGAGGTCTTCGTCGAAGACCTCCTTCTTCTTATCCGCCAGCTTCTTAAATTCCTCGAATGTCCGGTTCACCTCTTTCTCGCTCAGACGGATACCCAGCTTGTTCATCCTGTCTTTAAACGCGTGGCGGCCGGAATGCTTGCCCAGGACAAGCTTCGTCTTATCGACGCCCACATCGGAGGGCCTCATTATCTCATAAGTAGTACGCCTCTTGAGGATGCCGTCTTGATGTATTCCAGACTCATGCGCAAACGCGTTCGCTCCTACCACCGCCTTGTTCGGCTGGACTATTATCCCGGTAAGCCTGCTCACAAGCTGGCTCACCTTATAAAGGCCCTGAGTCTTTATGCCGGTATCGAGTGAAATAATATCTCTCCTGGTCTTTATAGCCATCACTATCTCTTCCAGCGACGCGTTCCCGGCCCTTTCTCCCAGGCCGTTTATCGTGCATTCCACTTGCTTCGCCCCGTTCTGGAGCGCGGCTATGGAGTTCGAGACCCCGAGCCCCAGGTCGTTATGACAATGCACGCTCAGGACACATTTGTCGATATTAGGCACGTTTACTTTGATATCTCTTATCAGCGAGCCGAACTCGGACGGTACGGCGTATCCGACCGTATCCGGTATGTTCACGGTGGTAGCGCCCGCGTCTATCGCAGCCTCGACGACTCTGTAAAGAAATTCACGTTCGGTCCTGGAGGCGTCTTCCGGGGAAAATTCGACATCACGGACATATCTCTTCGCATACTTCACAGCCCAGACTGCGAGGCGCAGTATCTCGTCCTCGGCCTTTTTCAATTTGTATTTCATATGGATCTTCGAGGTGGCCAGGAAGACGTGGATCCTGCGCCTTTTCGCGTACCTGACCGCGCCGTAGGCGGCCTCTATGTCCTTCTTAAGACACCTTGCCAGGCCGCATATAACAGGCCCCTTGACGCTTTTGGCTACGGCCTTCACCGCGTCGAAGTCGCCGCGGCTGGATACCGGAAAGCCCGCCTCTATCACATCCACTTTCAGTCCGGCCAGCTCTTTGGCTATCTCAAGCTTTCCGCCGGCGGTCAATGACGCGCCGGGAGATTGTTCCCCGTCCCTCAGCGTCGTATCGAATATTATTACTTTGTCTTTGCTCATGATCCCACACCTTTAAGTTGTTAATATTGATATTCTGCGAGCGACTACAAAATTATACCGCATACTCGCGAATGGTTTGTTTTTGAGCAGAACGTTAGAAACCGCGAGCGGGCACGGTTCGCCCGCATTACCATGGTGCGAGAGCGAGCGGTTTCGCGCGAGCGAAGTCCGGACACGCCGGGGCCGGACGAGCGTTTCTGCGAAAAACAAACC
>CAZYBX010000025.1:0-12374 GCA_964645565.1 uncultured Planctomycetia bacterium
AACGACCTTAGTTTTGTCCAAATCCGGAGCGTGTTTTGAGGCAATGACCGAAGTTTTACGATACATTAATCAAGAGTGGAGTGTCCCTAAGTGGCACGTCCCAAAGTGGCACGTCCCTAAAAGGGCGCCATATTATGAAAAAGATATGCGTATTCGGGACATACAAGGAGATGGGCGGCGGCGAGCGCGAGGAGACCGTCAGGCTGGGCAGGCTTCTGGCGGAGAAGGGTTTTGCCGTGGTCTCCGGAGGGTTCGGCGGGAGTATGGAGGACGTTTCTAAGGGCGCGAAATCCGCCGGCGGGAAGACCATAGGCGTCACTTATTACAAATACCAGGATACATCGAAAGGCGCGAACCGGTACGTGGACGAAGAGATAAAGACTAAAGACATATTTCACAGGATAGCGAAGATGATGGAGATATCGGACGGCTTTATCGTCTTACAGGGCGGGACAGGCACACTGCTCGAGCTCGCCGCCGTCCTGGAGCATATAAACAAGGGCATGATGCCGCCCAAGCCCATCGTGGCGATAGGCGGTTTCTGGAAGGGCGTCGCGGAGAACCTCATGTCCGAAGAGATACTAGATAGAGACACCAGGAGCAGTTTAAACATAAAAAATTGCGGCGAATTGGTAGTGTTCGCCGAAGATACCTATGATGCCGTAAGCAAGCTTTCGGCGCGGATCTGAATATCGCGTCTTATCCTGCGAGGTAATATGCGCATCTCCACCAAGACAGGCGACTGCGGGACCACCTCCCTTCTTTACGGCAGGCGCGCGAAGAAAGACAGCCTGAGGATCGAGACCTGCGGCGCGCTGGACGAACTTAATTCCTTTATCGGATTGTGCAAAAATCTATTAAAGGACAAGGAATGGAAAAAGCTGATCGTCAAGATACAGGAAGACATCTTTACGATCGGCACGGAGACCGCCTGCAGCCGGAGAGACACTTATAAGATCAAAAAGAGGATAGGGGATAGAGAGGTCAGGGCGCTTGAGTCATGCATCGAAAAGCTCGAAAAGCGCTGCCGGTGCGATAAATTCGTGCTTCCCGGCGCTAATACCCTGTCCGCGCATTTTGACGTAGCCAGGACTATAGCAAGGCGCGCGGAGAGGAGAGCCGTAGCCCTTAAAAACAGAAGGCAGTTTAAAAACCGGTATATAATTATTTATCTTAACAGGCTGTCCGACCTTCTTTTTCTCTTAGCCAGGTGTTGCGACAAGAGATAGATATGAGGCCCGCCGGGGAAAGAGTGACCCGTATCATAGGTATATTGCGCGGGAGATTCCCGGGCGCGCGGACCGCCCTCCGCCACGACAACCCGTTTCACCTGCTGGTCGCGACCATACTCTCCGCCCAGTGCACGGATGAAAGGGTCAATAAGATAACGTCAGCCCTATTTAGAAAATATAAGAAAATATCCGATTTCGCGAAGGCCCGCCCGTCCGAGCTGGAAAAGGACATAAGGTCCGCCGGCTTTTACAGGAATAAAGCGAAAAACATCATCGCCGCTTCCGGAAGGATAATCGGGGATTTTAAAGGCCGGGTGCCTGATACGATGGCGGAACTTATCACCCTTCCCGGCGTAGCTCGAAAGACCGCCAATATAGTCCTTTCAAGCTCTTTCGGGAAGGCGGAAGGCATTGCCGTGGATACCCACGTAAGAAGACTTTCCCAAAGGCTCGGATTAAGTGAAGAAGACCGCCCGGATAAGATAGAGCAGGATTTGATGAAGATAGTTCCCGGGAAGGATTGGCTGGACTTCAATTATCTTTTAGTCAACCACGGGCGCACTACGTGCGTGGCAAGAAAGCCGTTATGCCCTGATTGCCCTATAAAAGATCTCTGCCCTTCCGCTGATAAGTTCCATGAAAAAGTCAGGAAGCGGATTACTTCTTAAGCTGCGCCGCCTTGTCTTTGCTTACCACTCTCCAGCATTCATGTGTCCCGCTGGGCGATTTTGCTACGGCGAAGAACCGGCCGCTCTTTTCTTCTATTCTGAATTCACTGGTCTTGAACTTATTTTTCGTCTTCACATCAAAGAATTCCATTTCCGCCATCATATCCTCCTGTTTTTGACTTACGTATGCCGTTTCGATTATTACAATTATACCATGATAACCTGAAAAAAACAAAATCTTTTTGTCCATATGTAAAAACTTAAGACCGGCTTGACATATGCGTAATCTATGTGGTAACATTAGGTCGTGGGGAGGTCATATAGCGGCCTGAGAGTCTCCGCGAAACGGAGAGACCCATTGAACCTGACCTGGGTAATGCCAGCGTAGGAAAGAAAATCGAAAAAGGAACGTAAAGCCCCTACGCTTTGTGCAGGGGCTTTAATTTTAACGGGGAGGGAATCATGCGGCTGGATGAGATAAAGATCTCCAAGGCTATCATAGAGACTTATAATAGGAAGCTCATAGATCACCTGGATGTGGATGTGGCAGTCGCCGGAGCCGGCCCTGCGGGTATGTGCTGCGCCTATTATCTGGCCAAAAAGGGCAGGAAGGTAGCCATATTCGAAAGGAAGCTATCCGCGGGCGGAGGTATGTGGGGCGGGGGCATCATGTTCAACGAGATAGTCGTCCAGGACGAGGCTAAAAAAATACTCGACGAATTCGGCATCAGGACCAGGGTCTACGAAAAAGGATATTATATGGCCGATTCCGTAGAGGCTGTGTCCACGTTATGCTCGAAGACCGTCCAGGCGGGCGCGAGGATATTCAATCTTATGAGCGCGGAGGACGTCATGGTAAGGAAGGACCGTGTTTGCGGGTTGGTCTTGAACTGGACTTCGGTGGAAATGGCCAAGCTTCACGTGGACCCGATCACCATGAGGGCAAAATATGTAGTAGACGCCACTGGCCATGCCTCGGAGATCGCGCATATCGTCGAAAGAAAGGCCGGTATAAGGCTCAACACAAATACCGGCAAGATAGTAGGCGAGGGCTCCATGTGGGCGGAGGTAGCCGAGGATATGACGCAGGAGAACTCAAGGGAAGTGTGCCCGGGCCTCTATGTGGCCGGGATGGCGGCAAACGCCGTCTTCGGCGGCCCGAGGATGGGCCCCATATTCGGAGGCATGTTATTGTCCGGGAAGAAGGTCTCGGACGAACTCGCCCTATCCCTGCCGGACGGAAAGCCGGAGAAAGCGTATTCCAGGTAATATGAAGGTCCCAATATCTAAAGATGGAATGTCCCGGAGAGAGTTCTGCAAAATATGCCTGGTGAGCGGGGCGGCCCTGGCAGCTTCGCCTGTCCTTACGGGTCTTTTTAAGAGTACGGCACATGCGGCGGCAGGGATGGGTTTTATCAACGCCAGAGAAGCGATGTATTACACAAAACTGGATGAAAAAACCGTCCAGTGCCGGCTTTGCCCCCGCTACTGCACGCTCAAGGACGGCATGAGAGGGTTTTGCCGCGTAAGAGAACCCAAAGGCGGCAAGCATTATACGCTGGTCTACGGCAATCCGACGGCGGTGCACGTGGACCCTATCGAAAAGAAGCCGCTTTATCATTTTTTACCCTCCACAAACGCTTTTTCCATCGCGACCGCAGGATGCAATTACCGATGCAAGAACTGCCAGAACTGGC
Organism: uncultured Planctomycetia bacterium; assembly: GCA_964645565.1. Taxonomy (GTDB): domain Bacteria; phylum Omnitrophota; class Gorgyraeia; order JAHIPI01; family JAHIPI01; genus BS750m-G14. Next base: position 3,598 of record CAZYBX010000025.1, read on the forward strand.
AGATCTCTCAAGCGGGGCCCGAAGAGACTTACAACCAGGACCTTCCGCCCAAAGATGTCGTCGACGCGGCCATAAAATACGACTGCCCCACGATCGCCTACACATATACCGAGCCCTCCGTATTTTACGAATATATGCTCGATACCGCCAAGATCGCCAAGTCCCGCGGCGTGAGGAATATGTACCATTCAAACGGCTCTCTTAACCCTGAGCCCGCGGAAGAGCTCTCCCTGTACTTAGACGGGGCGAATGTGGACCTTAAAGGCTTTACTCAGGAGTTTTACGGCAAAATACCCGAAGGCGACCTTGATACGGTGCTGAGCTGTTTAAAGATACTCAAGAAGAACCGCGTCCATCTTGAGATCACAAATCTCATGGTCACTTCTTATAGCGATGATCCGGACATGATAAGAGAGATGTGCCGCTGGATAAAGAACGAGCTGGGCAGTGAGGTCCCGCTTCATTTCTCAAGATTTTCTCCTACCTATAAATTGAAAAACCTGTCGCCTACGCCCATAAAGACCATGGAGGCCGCCAGGAATATAGCTTTGGAAGAGGGCCTCGAATATGCCTATATCGGCAACGTGCCCGACCATGAGGGGAATAACACCTATTGCCCCAAAGACGGCAAGGTATTGATCCGAAGAGCGGGTTATCAGGTAATAGAAAACAACGTAGTGGACGGAAAGTGCAAATACTGCGGATATCCCATCTACGGCGTATGGGGCGACGGACAGAAGACCTCAAAGCCCATCGGGAAAAGAACAAGCAAATATCCGGGTTGATATGAAAAAGCGCTTTATCTTTGCGCTGACATTAACAGGCTTTACGTCTATGGCCGGCCAGATCGTGCTGATGCGCGAACTGCTGGTCATTTTTTATGGCAACGAGCTTTCGTTCGGGATCACCCTTGCCGGTTGGCTGTTCTGGGTGGGTTTCGGAAGCCTTGGGATAGCGAGATGGCTTGTGGGGAGGATCAGAGAAAAACTCACCGTCTTCGCCTTGTCCGAAGCCGGCCTTATATTTATCCTCCCATTGACTTTAACGGCATCCAGGTATATAGGGACCGCTTTAGGTTTCCCGGCCGGAGAGATAATAGGCGTCCTACCCATGAGCGTAAGTGTGTTTGTGCTGCTGGCGCCCGTATGCGTTTTAAGCGGGTTCCTTTTTACGCTGGGCTGCGAGATATATGAGGGCGGCCGCGAAAAAGCCGCGCGGATCGGATACGTATATATATTTGAAGCCATAGGGGCGTCCGTCGGCGGATTGCTGGTAAGCCTGGTCCTGATCAGGCATCTCTCCTCTCTATATATAATGCTTTTGATCGGCCTTTTAAACCTGGCGGCCGCTTTTTTGCTTTTGCGGGGAAAAAGGATGGCCCTTATTCCCGCCGTTTTATTTTTAGCGGCATCGGTCTTATTTGCGATACCGGGCGGCATAGATCATTTAGACAGTTCTTCCTTAAAAGAGCAATGGAGGACATACCGGCTTCTGGCGTCTAAAAATTCCGTTTATGGAAACATCGCGGTCACAAGGAAGGACGATCTGTACAGCATGTTTACGAACGGGCTATACGCCTTCAGCGTGCCGGACAAAGAGACAAGCGAGATGGCCGCGCACTTTCCTCTTCTTGAGCATCCGGCGCCCCGTGATATACTTCTTATAGGCGGCGGCTCGAGCGGACTCATGAGGGAGGTGTTGAAGCATCCCGTGGCTCGCGTGGACTACGTGGAGCTTGACCCCCTTGTCATAAAGATGGCGGTCGATTACCTTCCCGTGAATAAAGCGCTGTCCGACCCCAGGGTGCGGATAATAAGCGATGTGGACGGAAGGCTTTTTGTCAAGAAGACGGGACAAAAATACGACGTTATCATCGTGAGCCTGCCGGAGCCGCATACGGCCCAGCTCAACCGCTTTTATACTAAAGAGTTCTATTCAGAGGCGTATGATATATTAAAGGAAGACGGAATAATATCCTTTTCTTCTTATTCAAATCCCAATTATTTGAGCGAGGAGCAGGTCAAGCTGTATCTGACCCTGCGGAACACCCTTAAAGAGGTTTTCGGGGACGTAAAGATCACGCCCGGAGATACAAATTATTTCCTTGCCTCGAAGAAGGAGGGGCTTCTCACCCTGGATTGGCGGAAGTTGATAGAGGTCCTTCGGCAAAGGAATATAGAAGCGCAGTATATGAGAGAATATTATCTTTTCAGCGAACTTTCCGGCGAGAGAATAGACATCTTCCAAAGCAGGCTCGCTCAGGAGGAAGCGGAAGCGCTTTTTAAACAGCGGGAGCTGAATACGGACTTCCGTCCCATAGCTTATTACTACGATATGGTCCTGTGGTCCACTTACTTTAAATACAGCCTGAAGCGGTTCTTTGAAGCGATAGATGAAAAGACGGTCTATATAGGCGCCGCGATCCTGTATATGATGTTGCTTGTCCCGGTTTTGTTTAAAGGCGTTTTGAGGAAAATGCCGGGCTGGGGTGTCCTGACATGCGTCGGGACCACAGGTTTTGCCGAAATGGCGTTTCAGGTCATCACCCTCCTTTCGTTTCAGATCATGTATGGCTATGTATATTACAAACTCGGGATTATATTGACCTCTTATATGGTCGGGTTAATCTTCGGCGGCTGGCTGGTGACAACGTCCTTTGAGAAGATCAAAGAAGACCACGGGCTTTTTGTCAAAACACAGGCTATGATATCCATCTACCCCCTGGTCTTATCGGCCTCCTTTTGGATATTTTCGAGGCTTAAGGGAGACGCGTCCTTCTGGCTGGGGTCGAACGCGGTCTTTCCGTATTTGCCGGTTATACCCGGACTGATAGGCGGTTTTCAGTTTCCGCTCGCCAATAGATTGTATCTCAAAAATTCCGGATCCGGCGCCGGCAGCTCCGCAGGCGTTACATACGGTATCGACCTATTCGGCGCGTGCCTTGGCGCGGTATTCGTGACGATATTCCTCGTGCCTCTGGCCGGAATATATATGAGCTGTTTCCTGGTCGCCGGGCTGAACCTGGCGGGGCTCGCGCTCCTTTTGGGCACAAAAAAAGAAAGATAATATTTTTTTAAAATAATACTTGACAAACTTTAGCGGGTATTGTATAATCATATCCGACAGGAGGGGATATGAGGTTGAGCTCGAGAGTCGATTACGCGTTGTCGTGTATTTTAAGGATAGCGGACAGGGAAGCGGCCGACGATCCCGTCACGGTCGTAGAGATCGCAAAAAAGGAGGGCCTCGAGAGCGACTATGTCGAGCGGCTTTGCGTGATGATGAAGCGGCGCGGTATATTGAAGAGCGTCCGGGGAAAATTGGGAGGTTATGTACTTGCCAAGCCGGCCGAGGATATCTCGGCCAAGGATGTAATACTTTCGATAGAAAAGAGCGTCCTTGAGCTGGTGTGCTTCAGAAAAAAGGGCAGAAGAAAGAAGTGCGTCCATCTCAAGGACTGTAACGTCAGGTATCTCTGGGAGAACCTGAAGAAGGACATGGAATTGACTCTAAGTAAATATACGGTCGACCAGTTGGTCGGCTTAAGAAGAAAACAAAAAAACTGGTAAACAATAACGGAGGTGTGGTATGTTTACGATAAAGTGGATGCTGAGACAGGTGGCACACTGTTCTGAAGGCTGCAGTAAAGAGTCCCGGGCATGACGTTAAACTGCCCAAACGCGATAATGCATACCTATATTGAAAAGGGAGGGGACATGGAAAGGCCTAATGCCGTAACGGTAAAAAACAATCCTGTAACACTAGTCGGGGACGCGATAAAAACGGGTCAGAAGGCGCCGGCCTTTACGGTAGTGAACACAGAGCTTAAAGATACGTCTTCCGGGGATTTCAGCGGCAAGGTAAGGGTGGTCGCCTCAGTGCCGTCTTTAGATACCCCTGTCTGCGATCTCGAGATAAAACGGTTCAACGAAGAAGCGGCCGGCCTTTCAAAGGACGTAGAGATAATATTTATTTCCATGGACCTTCCTTTCGCTCAGAAGAGGTTCTGTCAGGCGAACGGGATAAAACAGGTAAAGACTTTTTCGGACTATAGGATGGCCGATTTCGGGAAAGGATACGGCGTATTGATAAAAGAGCTCAGGTTATTGTCGAGAGCTATCTTCATAATTGATAAGGATGACATCGTCAGACACACGGAATACGTGCCTGAACTTACCTCGCACCCTGATTATGAAGCGGCTCTGGACGCTCTTAAAAGTATAATATAGGAAATAAAGGGAGGCAGGTCATGATAAGCGAAAATATGGTGAAGGCACTTACCAGGCAGATGAACCGGGAGTTGTATTCGGCGTATCTATATTTTGGGATGGCTTCTTACGCGGCCTCTATAGGCCTTAAAGGTTTTGAAGGCTGGTTCCTCGCGCAGGCGAAGGAAGAAGAGGAGCACGCCCTGAGATTCTATGATTATATCGATACGCGCGGGGCGCGCGTGATCTTAGAGGACATAGAGACGCCCCCTCAGGACTTCAAATCGGCCGTCGAGATATTCGAAAAGACGCTCGCCCATGAGAAGGCGGTGACAGGGCTGATCCATGACCTCGTAAAGCTTGCCGTAAAGGAAGGCGACAAGGAGACGGAAAAGTTCCTGCAGTGGTTCGTCAACGAGCAGGTCGAGGAAGAGGCGACCCCTTCGAGAATATTAAAAAACCTGAAAGCCGAAGTCGAAAAAGACGAGGAATCCGGGCTTGCCGCCGTGGACAGCCAGCTCGCGAAAAGAAAGTGATAAGACCGGAGCGATAGCGTTATGTCAAAGAGGAAAATAATAAAGATAGACGAAGACAAATGTAACGGCTGCGGGCTGTGTATCCCCAATTGCCCGGAAGGCGCTATTCAGATGATAGACGGGAAGGCCAGGCTGATAAGCGACTTCTTCTGCGACGGACTCGGTGCGTGCATAGGACACTGCCCTCAAGGCGCAATAACCATAGAGGAGAGGGAAGCGGAGCCCTATGACGAGAGTAAGGTCATGAAAAATATAGTAAAACAGGGCAAAAACGTCATAAAGGCCCACCTTGAGCATCTGAAGGAGCACGGCGAAGAAGGCGGCGCGCACAGCCACACCAGCGGGATGCCGGGATGCCCGGGTTCGCGGATGATAGATCTCGGCAAAAAGGCTTCAGGCAGACCGAAAAAGTCCTCTAAAGGCGTCTCCGAGCTGCGGCAATGGCCTATACAGATCATGCTGGTACCCCAGCATGCGCCGTACTTAAATGGAGCGGACGTGCTGATCGCCGCCGATTGCGTCCCTTTTACGTACCCCGATTTTCATAGCGATTTTTTGAGGGGGAAGGTGCTGTTAGTCGGGTGTCCCAAGCTGGACGACGCGGGATTTTATAAAAACAAGATCGCCCAGATGCTTAAAAATAACGATATAAAGTCGGTCGCTTGTGTCCACATGGAAGTCCCGTGCTGCTTCGGACTGATAAGTATCGTCAGATCGGCCGTTTCCGAGTCCGGCAAGGACATACCGCTGGAAGAAGTGAATATAAGCATAAGGGGCGAGCGCCTACCCATATAAGACTTTACAAATAATGGAATCGGTATATAATAGAAATTTACAGTCAACCATAAGGAGGTAGACCATGCCGGAAGCAAAATACACATGCGAACAGGACATACTTTGCGGGGTCAACGTGCCGAAAGACATGAGCCAGATGACGGAGCTCGAGCAAAAGCATATACCCGTGATAACCGCGCCCGATAAAGTAAAAAAGGACGAAGCTTTTAATATCACCGTTGAGGTAGGCAAATATAAGGCGCATCCGAACGAGCCCGTACATTTTATAGAGTGGGTGGAGGTATATTCGGGCGATACGTTCCTCTTCAGGGCGAATCTATCGGGTTCTATAAGCTTACCTAAGATCACTATCCCGGTCAGGCTTACGCACGCCCACGGCCCCTTAAAGGCATGGGCAAAGTGCAATATCCACGGCCTCTGGGAAGGGGTCAGGGACATAGAGGTAGTCTAAGGATGGTCGTATTTGAGACAGAGGTGCTTGAAGTCGTCCGGCGGACGCGCAACGTAAAGAGCTTCCGTTTTAAGAAAAAGGGCGAAGCGGACTTTAAGGCGGGACAGTTCTTCTTTGTCACTATAAAGATAGACGGTAAAGAGAGGACCAAGCACTTCTCTTTTTCGAATTCTCCGACCGAGACGGATTATATAGAATTCACAAAAAAGCTGACAGAGAGCGACTATTCTAAAACCCTGGATAAGATGAAACCCGGAGACTGGGCTAAATTAAAAATGCCTCTCGGGTCTTTCACATTTGAGGGAGAATATAAGAAGATAGCGTTTCTCGCCGGCGGGATCGGGATCACGCCCATAAGGAGTATTTGCAAGTATGCCGTCGATAAGAAGCTCGATGCCGATATCAAGGTCCTTTACGGCAACCGTACTGCTGAAGGCATAATTTTCAAAGAGGATTTTGATGACATGCAGAAGGCGTATCCCGGCTTAAAGGTTTGCCATATATTGTCTGAGCCTGACCCGGGTTTTACGTCAAGGACCGGCCTCATAAATGCCGCGGTCATAAGAGAGGAGATCCCTGATTATTCAGAGAGGAAATTTTATATCTGCGGCCCGCCGGCCATGGTCGAGTCTATGCAAAAGATACTCAGCGACGAATTGAAGCCCGCGTGCGGCAGCATAATCGTAGAGAAATTCACGGGTTATTGAGATATGGTGAAGCTTTCGGACGATATATTCCGGTTTTTCCAGAAACAGCGTTTTGTAATCGTCTCCACCATATGCAGGAGGACCGGCAAGCCCCATAATTCCTGCAAAGGGATAGTCCATATGACTAAGGACGGGGTCATATATCTGATGGATCTGTACAGATGGCAGACCTTCGCGAATCTTAAAGAGAACTCCAATATAAGCATAACGGCGGTCGATGAACACAGGTTTAGAGGCTGGAGCCTTAAGGGAAGGGCAAAGATAATCGCCGGCAGCAAACTGAAACAGGACATTATCAGGGCCTGGGACACCAGGCTGACGGCAAGGATCACCCACAGGGTGATAAAGAACATGGAAGACGTGAAAGGCCACGGCCGGCATCCGGAAGCTCAACTTCCCAGGCCGGAATACATGATAGTGATGACGGTGGATGAGATAGTGGACTTGGTGCCCCGTCACGTAAAAGAAAAAGGAGGTGCCTAGATGGCGGTAAAGACAAAAAGCATAAAGGGGACAAAAACGGAAAAAAACTTACTCGCGTCTTTCGCGGGCGAGTCGCAGGCGAGGAACCGTTACACGTATTTTGCCAGTGTGGCTAAAAAGGCCGGATACGAGCAGATATCCGCTATATTTTTGGAGACGGCGGATAATGAAAAGGAGCACGCCAAGAGGTTCTTTAAATTTTTAGAAGGCGGTGAGCTCGAGATACAGGCCTCTTATCCCGCGGGCGTTATCGGCGATACTCCGGCAAATCTATTGGCCGCGGCGCAGGGCGAGAACCTCGAATGGACAAAGCTCTATAAGGAAGGGGAAGAGACCGCGCGAGAAGAGGGTTTTGAGGAGATAGCCGCCCAGTTCAAGGAGATCTCCGAAGTCGAAGAGCAGCATGAGAAGAGATACAGAAAACTCCTCAAAAACATAAAAGACGGAAAGGTCTTCAAGAAAGACACAGTCGTCAAGTGGAAATGCCGCAACTGCGGATACGTGCACGAAAGCAAAGAGGCGCCGGATCTATGTCCGGCGTGCAAGCACCCGCAGGCGTATTACGAGCTTTACTGCGAAACTTATTGATGTCTATGTATGTTTTAGGCATAAACGGCAGTCCGAGGACCGGCGGAAACACCGATATCCTGCTTGAGAATGCCCTGGAAGGGGCGCAGGATTCCGGGGCGAAGACGGAAAAGATCGTCCTGAACAGCCTCAGGTTTTCAGCCTGTCAGGAGTGCGATAAACTGAGCAGCGACGGAACCTGCGTAATAGAAGACGATATGCAGCATGTCTACCGAAAGGTCCGGGACGCCGATGCTCTAATTATGGCTTCACCGGTCTTCTTCGGAAGCCTAAGCGCCCAGACCAAGATGATGATAGACCGCTTCCAGTGCGCCTGGCGGGCAAAAAACATACTGAAAAAGGGGTTGTTTGAAAAGAAAAGAATCGGGGTGTTCCTCTCTGTCCAGGCGTCTTCGAGAGAGTCCTTTTTCGACAACGCCAGGTCGATAATAAAGAATTTTTTCGCGGTAGTCAGTGCGGTCTATGCCGGAGAGGTGTTCTGCGCGGGCATAGACGAAAAGGGAGGAATATCGAAGCATAAAGATTGCCTGAAAACGGCATATGAGTTAGGTCAAAAAATAACGAAAATGGAGGTTTAGCGATGGCTAACGTGTTTGCCGGTAGCGAGATAGTGGAGATAGGGATAGAGATCGAGAAAAACGGCGTGGATTTTTATGAGGCGCTTGCCGGACGGGCAAAAAGCGTGAAGACAAAAGAGATCTTCAAGTTTCTCGCCGAGCAGGAGAAGCAGCACATAAAGACGTTCGAGGGCATATTGCGCGCGGTCCATCAGTACGAGCCGCCTGAGTCCTACCCGGGAGAATACTTCTCATATATGAAGGCCCTGGCAGATGAGTATATCTTCACTAAGGAGAATAAAGGCAGGGAGATGGCCGGGAGCGCAAAAAACGATAAAGAGGCTGTAGATCTCGGGATCAAATTCGAGAAGGAATCCATCCTTTTCTATGAGGGGATGAAGAAGGTGGTGCCGGAAAGTCAGATAAAACCCGTTGATGCATTGATCGCGCAG
>CAZYBX010000026.1:0-12290 GCA_964645565.1 uncultured Planctomycetia bacterium
TGCCACTTAGGGACACTCCGCTACATGCTTTCTTATTTACTGCGGTGTTGGCGTCCCTTTTTGGCACGTCCCCAAGTGGCACGTCCCTAAAAGGGCGGCATATTAGTTGCGGCGTTTAAAGAGGGCGACGCCGTATTTCTCGGTGGTAAAGGGGAACGGCCCGAATTGCTTATATAACTCATAATTATCAAAGACGTACTTCATGATGTCGCGCGCGTAGTCCTTTCCGAAGACGGCATATCCGTATTTATCCGTCCTCCTCTGCGTCAGGACCACATAGTCGACCTTATTTTCCCTGAGGCCCCGTATTACCTCATCCGATACGCCATTTTTCGCCAGGTCCACCGGATGGTAGCTGTAATAATATAAAGGATTTTCCTTCTCGAGTATAAAATTTATCACAAGGCCTTCCGGAAAGACCACCAGCGTCTCTCCGCTCTTCGCGTCCGAGTCCAAAAATCTCATAAGCTCCGCGAGCCTGCGCCCGCCTTCATCGTTAAAGACGCTTATGCTTCCCCTTTTGGAGGCGAACCTCAGCGTCCGGTGGCTGTAACAGAGATCCGATATCTTAAAATGGCTTAATATGAAGAGCGTGAATATCAAAAGGAAGCCTGCCCTGAAAAATCTTCGGGCCGCAGCGGATCTTAAAGGCGCAGCGGCTGTCTTAAAAAAGAAGGTGTGATAGACGATTATCGCGGGCACCAGGATATAAAATCCGTAATGGCCCGCCCATACATGGAGCAGCATCCTCGACATCAAGAGCAACGAGAAAAGCGAGAGCATGAAGATCAATATGTTCTCATCTCTCTGCCTTTGCCTCACGGCGCCTATGCCCGAGACCAGCATCGCCGCCAGGCAGATGACAGGCAGCGCCCTGTATTGCATATCATATGAGACGAAAAACTTTTTATACATAAAGAACCCGGCGGCCAGGACAGACAGACCGGCGATGACAGAAGAAGCAATTCTTAAAACTGATTTTTTCCGGCTTAAAAGGCCTATACTTAGACCGGCCGCGGCAAAAAGCAGCCATAGCGCCGAATAGTAAAGGATGGTCATAAGCATTATCGATAAATTTTGACGCACATCGTCAAAGCCGGCAAGCCAGCCGGTGAAGGCGCTTCTTATATCAGAGCTCCTGGCCCAGATGTCAAACAGGCTGCTCTCCCTTACGGCGCCGACCGTTAGAAATAAAGCGTATATCACGACCGCAGCGGCGGACGGCGCTATCACGCACAACGCCATATCGCGGCCCCGGAGGCGCGGCGGACCCGCGTCGCGGCGGGATGATGCCGCATAAAATATGACGCCGGAGATAAGGGACGGAACAAGCATCGCCCCTATATCCACTCTGCATAAGATAGTAAGCAGTATAAATAAAGAACTCGAACAGGCGTAGCCGGCCGCTTTTCCCGACATCCAAAGATAAAAGGAGTAGAGCGCCGCAAGCCCGAACGCTATGGCGTGGATGGAGGAATAACTATAAGGCAGAATGAAATTGTAGTTACCCAGATACGTATAGTGGCCGAAGGCGAAGACGATAAGAAAAGTCAGCACCGCAAAAGTAGAGTAAAAGATGTCCAGGAACCGCCTCGATATCTTATATATAAGGAAGCTTACGGCCGAGAGGGTCATGAAACCGCTTAAGTAAAGGGCATAGAGGCTGGCGCCGAATATCTTAAATAGTAAAGAATTGAAATAAGGAGAGAAAGGGCCGTATATGAAAAAGACGTCTCTATACAAAAGCTTCCCTAAGCTCAGCCGGAGCGGCACATACATCTCCCGCCCTACATCGACGATAAGGTCGCCCCATTTAAGCCACGTGAACTTCAGCAAAAAAAGAAGGCACGCCGAGCTTATCAAAAAAGAGAACCAGCCCTTTTTCCAATATCTTTTTATATATCCCCGATATTCCATTTTGTCTTTATATTCTAACATCGGAGACAGCGTTTTAAAAGGGTTTTTTGTCTTTACTCCCGACCGCCGGCCTATTATAATAAAATATATATGAATAAGCTATACGGCGTGAAACGGCTCGGGAATACGGCTGCCGGCATCCTCTCCCTGCCCCTAAAAGCCCATAATTTTATCGTAAAGCTTTTTTATAAAGAAAGGCGGGCCCGGCCCGTAAAGAAGATCCTGCTCATGAAGATGTGGGGCATAGGCAATCTGACTATCCTCCTGCCCATATTAAAAAAAATAAAGGAGCGTTACGAGGGCGCCCTGATATATTTTTTCACGCTCGACTCGAACGAAGGCCTGCTGGAAGGCTCTCCCCACATTTCACGGATATTTTATTTTCCATTGTCGGCTGATTTTTTTGTCCTGGCCCGCAATGTCGTCAAATACATATCTTTTTTTAGAAGGGCGCGCTTCGACCTCATGCTCAACTTTGAACAGTGCAACAGGTTTTCCATAATATTCTCCTATCTCGCCGGGGCGAGGCGACGCATAGGTTTTGAGATAGCGGGATGCGGCTATAATCATCTCTATACGGACACGATAAAGAACGACCCCGCTCTGCATGTCTCCAGGAATTTTTGTAATCTCGCCGAAAAGGCGGGCGTCTATACCGGCCGGTATGAATACGCGCCTCCGGAGACGGATCCGCGGTCCATTGAAAGCGTAAATGAGAAATTGAGCCGGTCCGCACTTGAAAACAAAAAAATGGCGGTTTTGCACGTGGGCTCGGGAGAAAATTTTACGGGGAAGCGGTGGAGCGGCGTCAATTTCGCCCGGCTTGCCGATGAATTGACCGAAAGATACGGCCTGGCTATAGTCTATACGGGCACGGAAAAAGAAAAAACACTGATAAAAGACACTATATCAAAGATGAAATATAAGGCTCATGATTTCTGCGGCCGCTTTACGCTCAAGGAGCTTGTTGAGTTACTCCGCCGTTGCGACCTCTTTATCTCCAACGACACGGGCCCGCTCCATATCGCCGTGTCGCTCGGGATAAATACCGTGGGCCTATACGGGCCTATGAACCCCCATCAGTATTGCTCGCTGAATAAAAACAGCGTAAGTCTTTATAAATCAATAGGTTGCAATCCATGCCTCACGGATGCCAACAATAAGACAAGCTTATGCAGGCACTCTAAATGTCTCGATATGATAACCGTCGAAGAGGTATTGGATAATATATCCAAAAAGTTTTTCAAGCAGGAGGAGATGCCGCTTGTGGCCGGAAAGTGGACTGCATAAAGCCGTGCTGATGAAAAGAATACTCCGCTCGAATTTCGGACGGCCGGGCTTCCCCTATAAGCTAACGTTCGCGGTGACTTACCGCTGCAATCTGAGATGCAAGACATGTCTGATATGGTCCAAAGAGCCGAAGCCGGAGATGGATATCGGGGAAATAGAGCGCTTTTTCAAAAAATCGAATGACTTTTCATGGATCGACCTTACCGGAGGCGAGATATTTTTGAGGGAAGACCTGGACGGGATAATAGATGCGGTCCTTTCAAACTGCCGCTCCCTCTGCATATTACATTTTCCGACAAACGGCCAGCTGAAAGACAAAGTATTGAGGACGGCCGAAAAGATACGAAGCGCGAAGCGGGTGGTCCCGATAATAACCGTCAGCATAGACGGGCCGGAAGATATCCATAACGAAATAAGGGGCGCCGCGGGCGCCTGGAGGAAAGCCGTCGAGACTTTCGCGGGACTGAAAAAGATGGGGATAGGACATGTCTATATCGGATATACGATATCCCGTCACAATACCGGCCAGATAGAGAAGACATTTTCGGCGATCAAGGATATATACACCGCTCTAAGCTTAGACGATCTCCACGTGAATTTCTTTCATAGCTCGCGGCACTATTTCAACAATACCTCCTTAAACGATGAATGTACGCACTCGATAGCGGCGGAATACGGGAGACTCGAAAAAAAGAGAGGCAAAAAGAGAGTCAAAGACATCCTGGAAAAGAAATATATGGAAAAGATACCGCGATATCTCGAGACAGGCGGCATGCCCGTAAGATGCCAGGCGCTCCGCTCTACCCTGTTTCTCGACCCTTACGGCGACATCTACGCCTGCAGTATCTACGACAGGAAGGTCGCGAATATACGCGGCATCGACTATGACCTTAAGAAGCTCTGGAACAGTGCCGGCGAGATCGACGATATCAGAGAGGAAATACGCGATAAGAGATGCGGCGGCTGCTGGACGCCGTGCGAGGCCTACCCTTCCCTCTTAGGTTCACTGCTTCATTTATCGTCCTGACTATCATTGCCCGAAGGGCAGCTTGATCTTTTCCTGCAGGCCCTTTGCGGCGTCCTCGATATTCTTTTGAGCGTCCGTTACGGCCTTCTCGGCCTCTTTCCGGGCCTGCGCCGCGGCTTCCTGCGCCTGTTTTGCGCCCTCCTGCACGGCCGCCTCCGCCCGGGCCGCTGCTTCGCCCGCCAGCTTCTGCGCCGACGCAAGCGTATCGGAGACCGTTCCCTTCAGCCCGCCAAGATCGAAACCCGCGAGACTCGCTATTGTCGTGTTCATCAGAGTCTTTACCACAATAAGGCTTACAAGGGAATAGGGATCCGTGATATTCTTGTATTTTTCATCAAGATTGACGTTGAATTCCTTTACGGTCGGGGCGCCGCTTCTCGAATAATCCTTATATACGACCTTGCCTATCTTGAGCTCCAGGCTGTCTATCTGTATCTCAGGAGCCTTCCCGCCTTCCTTCGCCGTCTTCTCCTGCGGCTTTTTGCCTTCCTTTTGCGCCTGGACGACCTTTAATGAATCCAGATTGAGCTCTCCCTTTTCATTCTTGACGACGGTGAACTCTTTCATATCGATCCGCATCTCCTGAAGGTGTATCTTTCCCTTAAAGACGGCCGGCAGGTCATAATCGACGTATATCTCCGGCATCTCGAGCATAATACTATCCTTATATCCTTTCGGATTAAAAAGCCTGAGGTCCTTGATCCCTACAAGCGTGTTTATTATCCCGACGTTAAAGCCTCTTATTTTAAGAGAGAGGCCCGTCACCAATTCTACCCCTTTTTCGACTGATACTTTTACGATCATATCCTTGGCAAACGACGATACCAGAAGCACCGTCAATATGCCTATCAATATGGTAACTAGCTTTTTCATATTACCTTCCTTTGTTATCCTTGCTTTTTTTCTATCTTCGCCCAGGTGTCGCGCAGGCCGACTATCCGGTTGAAGACCGGTTTCCCGGCCGATGCGCCGCCGGCATCCGCGCAAAAATACCCCTTTCTCTCAAATTGATAGCGCGATAAAGGCTTCGCGTCTCTAAGCCCGGGCTCGATTTTGCACGAGCTTAATACCTCGAGTGAATCCGGATTCAGATTAGACCTGAAATCTCCTCCGTCCGTCTCTTCTGGATCCCTTTTCGCGAACAGGTTTTCGTATAAGCGCACCTCCGCCTCAGCCGCATGCCGGGCAGAGACCCAGTGCAGCGTCGCCTTTACCTTGCGGCCGTCCGGCGCGTCCCCGCCCCTTGTGGCCGGATCGTAAGTGCAGCGGAGCTCCTTCACCTCGCCCGTATTCTTATCTTTTACGACGCCTACGCATTTTATAAAATAGGCGTACCTTAAACGCACCTCGCGGCCGGGAGCCAGCCGGTAAAATTTACCCGGCGGGTCCTCCCTGAAGTCTTCTTCTTCTATATAGACCTCCCGGGAGAACGGGACTTTTCTCGTGCCGCCGTCAGGGTCTTCCGGATTATTGACGGCGTCAAGCTCTTCCTCTTTATCCCCGGGATAATTGGTGATCACTATCTTGAGCGGCCGCAACACCGCCATCGCCCGCGGCGCCGTCTTATTAAGCTCCTCGCGTATCGAATTTTCGAGGACGTTGAGCTCTATGATGCTGTTAAACCTCGCTATGCCGATACTGTCGCAGAAATTTCTTATGGATCCGGGCGTGTAGCCTCGCCGCCTCAGGCCGGACAGGGTGGGCATGCGCGGGTCGTCCCATCCGCTCACGGACCCGTCTTCGACCAGTTGAAGAAGCTTCCGCTTGCTCAAGACCGTATAACTCAAGTTAAGCCGCGCGAATTCAATCTGCTGAGGGCGGTACAGCCCCAGTTCTTTCAGTATCCAGTCGTAAAGCGGCCGGTTGTTCTCGAACTCCAGCGTGCACAGGGAATGAGTGATTTCCTCGACCGAATCGGATATGCAATGCGCGAAGTCATACATCGGATATATGCACCATTTATCCCCTTTTCTATAATGAGACGCTTTCTTTATCCTGTATAAGGGCGGATCGCGCATGATCATATGCGGCGACTTCATGTCTATTTTGGCCCGAAGCGTGCGGCTTCCGTCCTCGAACTCGCCCGACTTCATGCGGGAAAAGAGCTCGAGATTCTCGTCTACGGAACGGCCGCGGAACGGGCTGTCTTTGCCCGGGCTTTTGACCGTCCCCCTGTACTTGCTTACGTCAGCCGGGCTCAGATCGCAAACATACGCCTTGCCCTTTTTTATAAGGTCGACGGCGCATTCATAAAGCCTGTCAAAGTAATCGGAAGCGTAGAACTCCCTCTTCTCCCAGTCAAAACCGAGCCATTTGATGTCCTTTTTTATGGACTCCACATAGCTCATCTCCTCGGTCTCGGGGTTCGTGTCGTCAAAACGCACGTTGCATAGTCCTTTATAATCTTTCGCGACCCCGAAATTAAGGCAGATACTCTTGGCGTGGCCGATATGGAGGTAGCCGTTCGGTTCCGGCGGAAAACGCGTATGCACCCTGTTTCCGTATTTACCCGCCTTCAGGTCTTTATCTATGATATCCCGTATAAAATTAGATCTCGCTCCCGCGTTCTTCATACACCCTTCCCGCTTTAATCGAATCTGTTAAATATGCTGTACATCCTGTCAAACTCATCTAAAAACGGGTCCTGTTGTTCCTCGTATTTAGCCATATAAGCCCTGAACTCGCCTTCCACCGTCCTCAGGTCCTTTCCTATGCACTCAAGCAGCCAGTCTATGTCTTCCTGGCCTTCGGCGCTTTTCTCCGCCATCCTTTTCTGGTACTCCATGAACTCTTCGCGGTAGTTGGCCATCAAAAAATTGACGAACGCCCAGCTCTGCGCGTACATATACAGCATGGACTGGTTGCATATCCCGGGAAAACTGCCCATCCTGAAGACGGTCAGCGATTCGATAGGATTGAGCGCATTGTTCTTCAGCGCCTCCTGATAAAAAAATACCCACTGCTTGTCTATGGCGCCCGGAGGATTTGTCTCGCAATAAGTAGCTGTGCCTTCCGCGAGCCAGGAATTGGCGGCCCGCATCTCAGGCAGGTCGGTCTTCTTCTTTATGGAGATTATGGATTTTACTATCTCCGCTTTTTTGGCGTAATCCTCCGTCTCAAGAAATTCCTTCTTCTTTTCTATCAGCCTTTCCCTGTTAGTCTCGACCTCCGACATCATTATGCTCTGCAGGCCGTAATTGGCGAAAAGCTGATGCGTAAACTCATGCCTGAGCGTGGAAAGGGTCTGTTCCCTGAAAAGATTCTTATAATAAGTATACGCCTCCCAGTATTTATCCTTGATACCCTTCGCCTCGCCTTCGATAAAGATATGGTATCTGTCGTCATAGCGGTCTTTCGCGCTATCCACGAGTTGATCTATAGCCTTGCCGCTTTCGCCTACGATCGCGTCAAAAAGTATGTCTGAGAACTCCTTGCCTAAGACGTTATAAAGATACAGGACCTTATCGTCGGGCCTGAAATAACCCGCCACCAGCCAGCCGGGCACGCCGTCCGCTATCGCGTATTCCACGAATCTGTTGAAGCTGTCGAATATCACAAGATAATTCTGGAGCTGCGGTTTTCTTTCCTTAAACAGGCTGAAAAAATCGAAATATATGGCCGTATATACGTTCCTCACCACCTGGCTGCATTCATCGATCCAATCCTCGTCCGAGTCGGATACGATGGTAAAGTTTCCGAAGCTGTGAAACTTCATATCGGGAAAAAGCTTTTTAAGCATGCCCTCTATCTCTTCGCTTTTTTCGTTCTCGACAGGCTTGAATATCAGGTGTTCGATCCTGGAGCGGTCTATGTCCTGCTCTATGCTTCCCCCTCCCTCTACGAGGTTCAAGAGCGTGACGGCGTCCTTCCCCACCGCCGTGATCCGGCCGTCCAGGACGGCCCCGTTGGTAAGCCTTACGACGATATCGTTATCAAAGGGCCACCATTCGGATATCTCCTCGTCGGAAAGAAAGGCCTTTTCCCGGAGCGCGGCTTTCGGGTCGCCGAGGCGTTCTACCTGCCCCGCGAACACGGAGGTCTCCTGGCCCTTCCAGTCTATGACATACTCCTCATTCGTCACCCTCAGGAGTTTTCCCACCATGGAGCTTCCGTCCTTAAAATATAACGCCACTTCGTCTCCTAATTTAAAACCCTCCGGCACATGCGCCGCTTTCTCAGAAACGCCCCTGGCGCCGGCTGCCGCTTTTTTCTCTCTCGCCGTCCACTCGGCGGCCTTTTCCAGGACATCCGTCCTGCCCATGGCGGTAAGCACCTTCACCCTTAATAACTCTCCCGCCTTGTAAAGGCCGAATATCACCAATGAAAATACCAGTATGAAGACCGCTATGCCTTTTATTTTTCCCATTTCCGCCTTCTATTTTTGTCGATATCTATGAAATCATCCTTCGGTATACGCTTTATCTTCCTCACGCTGTACTCATTACCTCTGAAGCGCACCGCCAGGGCGCGGACGCTGGTGTATTCCGCGAAGCCTTCGTTCAAAAACAGCGGGATCGGCCCCTCTAAAAACCTGAAAACTACGACATGCGTAAGCTCATGGGCTACCGCCTTCATGGGGGAAAGCCAGTAAGGGCTCGGGTAAATATAGAGCTCCCAGCCGTTCGTGAAAGCGGTGGATTTGGAGCTATAATCCGACCTGGCCTTAAAAGCCTCCCATTCTTCCCCGGAGGCAAAGACGAATATGTGGCTTTTCTTCTTCCAGTTATCCTTTTTTACCCCGAGAAAATCCTTGATCCAGTCATAGTAGTACTCGGACTTAAGATAAATGATCTCGGCCTTTTCCTCATCCAGAAAATGATATACAAAATGGTCCGTCTCCGCGTGCTTCCAGTCTTTTTCGTATAAAGAAAGGGCCGCCTTGCCGGTAGGTGAGATATCTATGTCGGACAGGCTCCTCCAGCCGACGGCAGGAATGGATTTCGCTTCGGCGCAGGGGATATATGTGAAAACAACGCTTAAGGACAGGCAAAAAAACGCGATCGCGCCCAGGATGGCAGGTAAGATTACTTTTCGTGACATACCGTCTCCGCTTATGGGGTAATTAAATTAGTGTATATTATACAGCTTTTCGGAGTATTTTACAAGACCTGAGGTTTTTAATCCGGGTGGTATACTATAATGGCTCTTTTGGGCGGGACCGGGCATTTATCATGGCCCGGGATCTTAGATTACTGTCAGTAGCCTGCCGGATCGCGGACAGTGAATGAGGCTGACGTGGTCGAGCTGGACCCGGCGGCATTGGTCACCGTGAGGCGCGCGGTGTAATCCCCGGGTTCGCAATCTGAAAGGGTCACGCTTGAGCCGCCGGAGGTGCCGATATACCGGCCGCTCCATTCCCAGCTTACTATCTCTGAACCCGATTCCGAGGCGTCTGAAAACGTTAACGTAACGGGCGCGTACATTCCGCTCGCGCTGACATTGATATCCGCTCTGATATCGCGCGGGTCGTCTATCTTGTATTCGGATTCGCCGTAACCGCTCTGTCCGTAGCCGATCTGACCGTAGCCGGATTCGTATACTTCGATATCCACTGAGAAACTGTCATTGCCCTCAGGACCCGTAACATCAAGCGTCACTGTGTAGGTGCCTGGGCGGGAATATGTATAAGAAGCATCTTGTGACCTGCTTATCCCGGGGATCGTCCCACTGACATCGAAATCCCAATACCAGGCCCTTATGTCTCCGGTCGATATATCCGTGAACGAGACCGATAGCGGGGCATAGCCTTCGTACGGGTCCGCGATAAAGTCAGCCTTAAGGGGTTCGGTCACGGTGATGGTAGTGGTGGATGTCGAACTAGTCTCGTATGGTCCTTTGAGCTTAAGCGTCACTGTGTAGGTGCCGGCTTTAGTATAAGTATATGAGGGGTTCTGCTCGTAGCTGTCTTCAGGGAAGCGGCCTGGGACTCCGAAGTCCCAGAACCAGCTCTTGATGTTGCCGGATGAGCCATCCGATTTAAATGATACGGGAGTTCCGACTTTTACTTCGACCGGATCTGCTGTGATCACGGCAACCGGAGGTTCTGTGCTTTCTTCTGGGTCTATTTCTTTTATCACGATCTCCTGAGACGATTCGGAGCTGCCGCCCAGATTCGTCACCTTTATCCCCATGGTATAGGTTCCGGGTCCGGGGAACGTATAGGTGAGGTTAGTGCCGCGAATATCATAGACACTATCACCGTTTATGTCCCATTGCACCGTAACTAGGGGATCAGTAGTATCATAGGAGAAGTCATATGTCCACGGCGCCTCCTCCCTTGGGGTGGCGGTAAAGCCCGTTTCAGGGAGGTCAGGGGTGAGGACATTTATCGTCTGCGACGCGGTAGATATGTCACCGGCTGCGTTTTTTACCTCGAGCGTCACGGTATATTCACCCGGCGTGTAATATGTATACGAGGGTTCTCTATGAAACGCGTCCCCTGCGCCGTCGCCGTCAAAGTCCCAGCTCCAGCCTGTTATCGTCTCCAGCGTAGCGGAAGAATCCGTAAATACGACCGTAAGCGGAGGAAGCCCTTCGGTCTTATCTGCTGAAAAAGCGGCTTGAAGAGGAGGTGTAATATCCATAACAGTGATGCTTGCGGCTGCCGTCGCTCTATTGAGGATACCGGGGCCTTTAATGGTAAGAATCACCGGATATGTGCCGGCTGCCGTATACGGATGGTTTATGATCTCTCCGTTTCCGCTCCAGCCGTCTCCGAAGTCCCATTCATAACTTATGATATCGCCTGTCGATGTACTTGTGAAGCTCACCGGCAATCCGGCCATAGTATACATAGGCGCAGCCGTAAAGCTTGCCGAAAGCGGCTCCGGTTCAGGCTCCGGCTCAGGCTCCGGCTCAGGATCAGGCTCCTCGCCGTAGCCGGTCTCATCGGGATCAGATACATAGATAACTTTATTTGTCTCATCTTGC
This sequence comes from uncultured Planctomycetia bacterium, assembly GCA_964645565.1. Lineage (GTDB taxonomy): Bacteria > Omnitrophota > Gorgyraeia > JAHIPI01 > JAHIPI01 > BS750m-G14. The sequence goes on from CAZYBX010000026.1 coordinate 11,165, forward strand.
CCTCCGGGTCCCCATACTCTGAGATTAATGGTATACGTGCCGGCTCGGGTATAGGTATGGCTCGCTGTCTGTCCCGTGGCCGTTGTCGGGCCGTATCTGGGGCTGTCGCCGAAGTCCCATTCGTAACCTGTGATATTGCCTCTTCCCGCGGACGCGGTGACATTGACCGTAAGAGGCGCTTTCCCGCCGAGCGGAGGGGTCATGTTAAAGGATGCTAAGGGAGGCGTTACGAACGATGAAACCGTTACGCTCCCCGGGATCGTGGCCGTATTATTGACGCCCGGCCCCGTGACCGTAAGGGTAAACGGATATGTGCCTTCTTCATCAAAGGTGCGTGTTATTGTCCGGCCTTCCACAATATCGCCGTTTCCAAAATCCCACTCCCACTTATCAAGCGTGCCCGTGGATGTGCTCATGAATACGACCGGCATCAGGGCCGTAGGTTCCGCCGGAGAAACGCTGAATCGCGCGACGGGTTTGGGATATACTTTTATGTAGTCGCGCTTCAACTCCACATCGTGAAGCACGTCCTGAGGAAGATCGATGATATCCTTTAACGCCGCGGTCATCTCAGGCGCCGCTACCGCAAGAAGCGTCACTGAATATGTCCCGGGATTTGTGTATGTGACGATACCCGGCTCTTTTCCGCGGCCTCCGCCGTTTCCGAAATACCATAGGTAGTCTTTGATATACCCGCTCGAGGAGTCGGTAAATTCCACCTCGAGAGGCGCCGCGCCTTCCAGCGGAGCCGCGCTGAAGTCAGCCTTCGGGGATTTCCAATCGGGATTTACCGGAGCGTTTGCGTCCTGCGTGACCATGATCGTAGCTGAGGCGCTTGCTGACTGGCCCGATGCGTCCTTCGCTACGATCCGCACCGGATATGTGCCGGCGTAAAACCTGTAGGTCTGCCAGCTGAATCTCGCGATAGTCTCTTTTGTGACCGGATCAAAGCTTGTCTCGATATCGGCGCCCAGCAGACATATCTTGGGAAGCTCGTTTTCCGCGCTCCCCACTTTCTTTCCGTCGATAAACATCTCCAATTGCTTGTCAGGTTGATAATTATTCGAGGCCCTTACCTCAAAGCTTACCGGCTGGCCTTCCGCGACAGTAAATGAACCGCCGCCTG
>CAZYBX010000027.1:0-12044 GCA_964645565.1 uncultured Planctomycetia bacterium
TAGAAATAGGCAGAAAATCGCAGTCAGATATGTGACGATCAGGTTATTTTTTTTCATGGATAGGCAAAAGCGGGAGGCGCCCCTGTCTTACTTGCGCCTTGTAGCTTTTATCTTTTTCCGCCTGCGTTCGCTCGGTTTTTCGTAATGTTTGCGCGCTTTAAGCTGTTTCAGGACGCCTTCTCTTTCTATCTTTTTTTTGAAGCGCCTCAAAGCCCTTTCAAGCGGCTCATTTTTTCCGATCTCAACTCGAGGCATATCTTATATCACCCTCTCCGTATAATTTTACATTTATTATATTGATAAAATGCTCAAAAGTCAAGGCAGTAATGCAGAACGGGGCATATATCACCCATCAGAATTTTCCGACAAATGTCACTCTTATTATCTCCTGCGTGTCAAGGACGTCCGGCTGCACGCTCGACCGCTCCGCGGAGGAATCGGGGTCTATCTGGTAGCGCGTTATAAACCGGCCCAGGTCGCCGAACTGGACCTTCAGGAATTTATCCTTCCACACTTCCCAGTTGGTTTCGGAATATATGTTATGGTGGCCCATGAAATTTTTTGTCCCCAGAGTGATGAGCTCGTTTACGTCCATGACTCTCGAATATTTATAAGTCACTTGAGCGCTGAAACCTTTAAATAACTGCCACCTCAGATCGATGCCGTCGTAATTTATGTTGTCGTCTGTGCTCGTTGCGAATTTGAAGCCGTTGCGGCAGTGGTTATATTCGAAGACAAGGTTCTCGTAAGGCTCAAATATGAATTTGAATTTATACATGTTGAAAAAGGGATATGGCGGATATGGATCGATCCTGAACCAATCCACGCTTGCCTGCGGCCAATAGGGATATTTGTTGGCGCGTTCATATACGCCCTGAACGGTTACCTGCCCGTTGACCCTGCAGCGTATGCCCCCGCCGAATACGCATGCGGTCTCTCTGTCTTTCCCGGGGGGATTCTTATGTACAAGCGCCAGTGTCTTGAGTGTCGTAAAATCCGAGACCTGAGCGCTGAGCTCGTTTCGCAATACGGACTCTTGGAACTTGCCCATGCCCGCGGTGTGGGCCTGCCTGTAGCCGGAAAACATCTTAAGCCTGTCGTCGAAAAGCGCCGTCTGGTTATCTATCGAAAATACCTGGCGGTTTCTGTCGATCCCGTCTCCCACCTTGATCGCCAGTTCTTCCTCCGTACGCTCCACAAAATCTATATGGTCTGCCCAGCTCTGGTCATTACGGCTGTTTTCGTATGAAGCCAGCGGAGGCCGGAAATCATCGGCCATATAAGTGTATGCAAACTTATAATGCGTCTTTCCGGCATCGAAAACCTTATCATAGTGAAGCCTGCCCGTAGCGGCTTCGCCCCAGAAGCCGGCCCTATGCACGCTGTCTACATCGATGCCCCTATATGAGTAGGCTATTTGAGCTTCGGCCTTTACTTCGGGCGTGACCTCCATGCTGCAATCGAACCCGTAGGCCTGCTCAAAGGACTCCAGATCGTCGTCGGTCATGCCGGTGCGCGCGGTATAGGTCGTCCCGAGCGAAAGAGAGTCGGTCGCGAATGTCTTTACCCTTCCGGCGTAAGATACATTGTTCAGGCTTTCATATTCGTTCCAGGGCGACAATGAGCTTGCGGCCATGGCTTCGAGGGCCGTTCTGTCCGTTTCGCTTGTGAGATGCGCGCCCCGCAAAAGCCTTAGCCTTTCCCCCTGCCTTCCCTCGGCGGTATCGGGGGTCCAGTATCCGGGCTCCCAGCCCATGGCAGAGTATTCCACGCCCCGCGTCCAATAGCTTATCCACGGGCTTGCCTCCCAGTATATATGATGATTTGACAGTCCGAAAGGGTCGTCGCTTGTCAGAGCGAATGCATTTTCGATATACGGGAATATGCGGAGGCGGGAATCTTCGGCCAGATCCCAGTCCAGCCATAGATTCTTGATCGGCCTGAAGTCTCTTTCAACGTTTATTGCCGGAATAAAGTATCTGTCCCCCCATCCGCTTGTGACGTTGGTCGGTTCCGTGTCGCCGTCCCTGACCTGGATCTCCGGTATATTTATAGTGTCGCCGGCATTACTCCTGACGGTTATGTTCCTTGTCCGCCCCGCGTTCGACCAGTAAGGCAATTGAAGCACTATATCGGAGCCCCATCCGCTTGTGACTACGGCTTTCTCGGTCTCCCCGACAAATGCCCATGGGTCGACTATAAGGTCCATATGCGCGCTCCACGCCGCGTCGGGTTCCGCATCTACCGTAAGACCGAAGCTGTTATAGATATTCGGGTTAAAAGTATTATAGCGGTTTTCCCCGTACAGGTACCTGAAATTGTAGCCAAGCATCTCCGTGTCGGCGTATTTCCAGTAGAAATCGTCCGCGTTGTCCCATTTAAAGCCGAGATTCATTCTGTATTCGCCTTTTATTCTGACGGGAGACGCCGTATCCTTCGGCGTTAAAGGCTCTTCGGTGCTGGCGGACATGAAGCGGTCCAAATGGTCCAGAAACGGCCCGCTTGCCTCATCGCTGTAGAGCCATGAGATGTCTGGCCCGGGCTCCGCGGCATATACGCACCCCGCCCAGACCGCCAATATAAAAGCTGTAAAAAACCGTTTCATTTTATCACGACCTGATCGGTCTACTTAAACGAGAACTTTATGGGTAGTATAAAAGGAAGCTCTTTTTCTTTTATGTCATCGCTGAACGGCGGGAACGGCGCGGCTTTTTTTACGCTGTCCAGAGCTATACTCTCGAGATTCCGCGTGTCTCCGCCCCGGCTCTTATATAAAGCGACGTTTTTCAGGGCGCCGTTTCTTTCGACTGTAAAGCGGACCTGGAGTTCGCCGTCCTTTACGAACCCCCTTCTGTCTTTTTCGAGGACTCGCTTTATCCTGTCCCGGACGGTCATGCAGTAAGCATCGCGCACGGAATCGCCGTTGAAAGAGGCGCCCAGATCGATGGCGTTCCCCCCGCCTGCCCCCGGTGTTTCGGGCTCGGACTTCGGCGCTTCTTTTCCGGCTGTCTCGATCTCGCGGCTTTTCTCCGGCTTCATCTCGGTATCTTCAGTCTGGTATGGTTCCGCCTTTAATGGAACGGCGCCTTTTTTGACGGAAGTTATGGGGTTGATATCCTTGACGATCATGTCGTCGCCGCCCGTTCTAAAATATGTGAGTTCGACTTTCTGGAATGTGATCTCAGGCCTCGCCGCGAACCGCATAGACGACCAGGGGCCCAGAAGGGTAAAGTGCGTCAGGGCGGATAAGATGAAGCAGATTTTAAAGGCGGCGCTTTCCTGCATATGGATTTCGATGGATCGATTTTTTAATGCACGATGTAACTGGTATCGATGAGCTTTATTCCCATTATGGTAAGGACCGTCACTATGATGCCCGCTATGATCACGCCTGCCAGGATCGCCGGAAAGGCATATCTGAACTTTACTTTAAAAAGTGACGCCGCTATGCAGCCCGTCCATGCCCCTGTGGCCGGCAGCGGAATCGCGACGAATAGTATCAATCCCAGCGCCTCATATCTCTGGACCAGCTCCGCTTTTCTTTTTGTCCTCTCAAAAAGCCGGTCAAAAAAACTTCTCAGTATAGGGATGCGCCGGAGTCTATTCGACAGCGGTTCGAGCAGTATCAGCAGCGGGACGACAGGAAGCATGTTGCCTATGTAGGCAAGAAGAACGGTCTTGGCCAAAGGCTGCTTCATAGCAAGGGCTAATGGAATAGCCCCCCTAAGCTCCGAAACGGGCAGGGCTGCCACTATGACTGTGATCAAATCTTTGGGCAAACCGTTCATGAAAGCGACGATCCGTTCGATCATGATCTATTTGTTCCAGCCTTCCTTTCCTATAAGCGGCACAAAGACACAGCCGCATATTTCACGCGGCTCTATTCTGTCATTCCGCTTTTCAAAGAGAGTCAGTATCTGGCCGAACGCCCCCCCTATAGGCGCCACAAGGCGCCCTTTGTCGGCAAGTTGTTTTAGGAGGGTCTCCGGCCTTCCCGGGCATGAAGCGGTTACCATGATCGCATCGTAAGGCGCGTGTTCAGCCAGCCCCATGGAACCGTCGCGGACCGCTATCTCGATATTATTATAACCCAGTTCTTTCAATACCTCGGCGGCGCGCTCGGCAAGGGCCGGTATCCTTTCCACCGAATAGACCTTTGAGGCAAGTTCCGCGAGTATCGCGGTCTGATAGCCGCTGCCGGTCCCCACCTCAAGTACCTTTTCTCCGGCTTCAATACGCAGCGACTCGGTCATAAGCGCTACTATGTATGGCTGCGAGATAGTCTGGCCGCTGCCGATGGGCAAAGGATGATCGGCATACGAGGAATCCATGAACTCCTCAGGGACGAATCTATGTCTTTCTACCTTTCCGAAGGCCTCCAATACTGACGGATCGCTGATCCCTCTGGGGACGAGCTGGCTTTCCACCATATTTTCGCGCATATTTTTAAAATCCATCAGGCTCGCCTACTTCATAAAGGGAAGCTTGATAAGAAATATTATAAAACGGAATGTGTCCCTGAGCGGATTTATCTTACTCTCCTCTTTCCCGTAAAAAGTATCGATGGGTACCGATATAATGACCGCTCCCGCCCTGCTCGCTTTTATCAAAAGCTCCGATTCGACCTCAAACCTCTTTGACTCGATATCGATCTTTTCCAGCAAGTCTCTATTGACCAGACGGAAGCCGCATTGGGAATCCGGTATGTCCTGTCCGCATATGCGCGATACGATATATGACATGAACCTGTTTGTAAGTTTTCTTTCGACGGGCATGTTTTTTGTATCGCCCATTCTATTGCCGATGATCAGAGCGTTTTTTCTCTTATCCGCGAGATCGATGAATTTATGTATGTCGCCGGAGCTGTGCTGGGCGTCGCCGTCCATGATCAGGACGGCGTCATAACCTTTTTGGAGGGCATATTCGATCCCTGTCTTCAGCGAAGCGCCCTTGCCCATATTCTTATTATGCGTGATGACGTTTGCCCCGGCCGCCCTCGCCTTTTTCGCGGTATCGTCTTGCGACCCGTCGTCGACTATGACCGGCGTATGCCCCTGGGACCTCAGCGACTTCACCAGAGGGCCTATCTGGGAGGATTCATTATACGCCGGTATAAGGACGCATACGTTATTCAAAGATTAACTCTCCTTCCATGCGCTGTTGAACATAAACCACTGCGACGGATATTTTTTGATATAAAACTCAAGCCTGCGTATAAACCTCTGGATGATCTCCGCGAGCTCCTTGTCCTTGTCGCCCTCTCTCCGCACCAAATACGGCGGATCGCATACCACATGATTGATATCGCCTTCTTTGTGCGCAAATACCAATACTACGGGCGAGCCGTTTTTTAAGCTGAGCAGCGCGCCCCCCCTGGGCACTATCGCTTTTTTTCCGAAAAAATCGATCTCGATGCCGTGATCGCCGTAAAGGCGGTCTCCGAGGATGGCCACCGCCTCCCCGCGCTTGAGCGCGTTCTGGCAATCCGTCCTCGCTTTTCCCAGAGGTATCACGTTGATGCCCGCGGCCCTTCTTTGCCGGAGAAAGAGGTCGTTTATCCTGCCGTCGGAATGGGCGAGCGCGACGACATTTAGGCCAAATCCCTGCTTCGCCAGGACGCAGCCTCCCATCTCCCAGTTGCCGAAGTGCGCCGTGAGTATTATGCAGCCCCGGCCGGCTTCCAGGGCTTTATGTATGTTTTCAATGCCCGTTAATCGTACCGTTTTCTCGAGATAGCCCGGCGAGCCTTTCATCAGATAAAAGAAGTCGACAAGGTATATACCGAAATTCACGAATACTTCACGCGCCCTGGACGATATTTCCCTTTCGCCCGCTTCCGGAAGGGCGCTCCTAAGATTTGCCTTTACGAGCTCCCGGTCTTTTTTAGAAAGGGCGTACTGGACTTTACCGATTAAGCCCGCTACTCTGTAAGCGGCTTTACGGCTGAAGATCCGCAGGAGAAAGAGAGATATCCTGTATATCCAATACAGCATATTCAGCCTGCCAGCTTCAACAATAGCTCTGCTGTTTGAGATGCAGAACGGGGTTTAGCGCTTTTCCTCATCAATCCGCCCATTTTTTTTCTTTTGCCGGGATCGCGTATCAATCCTTCTATCAGCAGCCTCGCATCCTTTTCGTCGGCCGCTTTTAAGGCTATGCCTTTTTCCGTCAGGACCCTGGCGTTAAGGTCTTCCTGGCCCGGAAGCGGGTTTAAGATTATCATCGGCAGTGATTTGGCCAGCGCCTCCGCCGTCGTCAGCCCCCCCGGTTTGGTCACGATGATATCGGATATCTCCATCAATTCATGGACGTTGTTCACGAACCCCAGCGGCACTATCTTTTTCCCGGAACGGCTCGCGAACTTTTTTATTTTACCGAATAATCTTTTATTGACGCCCGTTATTACCACGATCTGCATGTCTTCCCTGCTGTCGTCCAGTTCCTTAAGTAGCTTTTCGTCCGGGCCTATGCCGTGAGTGCCCCCCATTACCAGTATCACCGGTTTATTATGAGAAAGCCCGGTCTCTTCGTATATGCGGTCTTTTTGCAGGACTTTTGTGAATAACGGGTCGATCGGCGTCCCGAAATCCTCTATCTTGTCTGCGGGAACGCCTTTTTTGACAAGGGTGTCCTTTATTTCGACCGAAGGCACTACATATTTGTCGACCTCGTCATATATCCAGTAGGAATGGGGCGCATAATCGGTCAATATGCCCACCAGAGGTGTTTTGACGCCGCGTCTTTTTTTATAATGCGCCATTAAGCTGCAGGGGAGCGCCTGGGTGCAGGCCGTCGCATCGGGCCGGAAACTCAATATAAGATTTTCCAGTTTTTTAGACCCGGCGTCAGTTATGATATTTCTTATCCCCTCGGTCTTTTTGACGACCCTGGGATTATCGTAAAGGTAGCTCCAGATCTCCGGCTTATTTTTTATCACGCCCATATAGGTTTTGTGGGTTATTTTTTCCAGGACCGGATTTGTGAGCTTGAAAGCGTTGATACTGAGTGTCCTGCATCCGGGGTCTATCTCGAGGATAGCCTTCTCCAGCGCCAGGCTTGCCTGATGGTGCCCCGAATGTTCGGATATAAACATGAGCAGTATACTCTTCATTGCCGTCCAGAGATCACCCTACGGCTCAAGTTCCAATATGTTCTTCAGCCTGTCCAGGGCGGTCTTAAGCCTTTCCTCTTTCTCGACCAGCGCGAAACGTATATACCCTTCTCCGTATTCGCCGAATCCGGTTCCCGGGGCTACCGCTACGCCCGCTTCCTCGAGCAATAGATTTGTGAATTCCATAGAAGTGAGGGCGCTGTATTTGAGCGGTATATGCGACCAGACGTAAAAAGTCGCCTTCGGCTTCTGCACCTTCCAGCCTATATTATTGAGGCCGTCTACAAAAAGATCCCTTCTTTTCTTGTAGGTCTCGACCGTCTTTTGGACGATATCCTGGGGGCCGGAGAGGGTCTTTACGGCGGCATATTGTATTGCCCTGAATATCCCGAAATCTATGTAGCTTTTTGTCTTTGCAAGGGTCTTTAATATTTCTTTGTTTCCGACGCAGAATGCGAACCTCCATCCGGACATATTGTAGGACTTTGAAATCGTGTGAAACTCTATGCCGATGTCTTTTGCCCCCTTTGCCTGCAGAAAACTCGGCGCCTTGTACCCGTCGAAGACTATATCCGAATATGCGAGGTCATGCCCCACTATTATCTCCTTCTTTTTTGCCCAGTCCGCTATCTCCTGAAAGTAATCCAGCGTAGCGACCTGGGTGGTCGGATTGTGCGGATAGCTTATAAAGATGAGCTTAGCCATCTTCGTGACTTCGGAGCTTAGCGTATCGAGCTTCGGCATGTAGTTGTTTTCCGGCGAAAGGGGTATGTTGTAGAGTATGCCGCCCGCCATTATAACTCCGTTGAAATGCACGGGATAAGCGGGGTTCGGGACCAATGCGATATCGTCGTTGTTTAAAAAGGCCAGCGACAGATGGGCGATACCTTCTTTGGACCCTATGAGCGGCACCACTTCGCTTTCAGGGTCCAGCGAGACCCCGAATTTTTCCATATACCAGTCGGCTATCGTCCTGCGGAGTTTTCTTTCTATGTCGCCGTCCCAGCGCGAGTATCTCTGATTTCCGTCTATACGCGCCTGCTTGCAGAGCTCCTCTACGGCGTGCTTGGGCGCCGGCTGGTCGGGCGAGCCCATGCTTAGGTCTATTACGTCGACGCCCTTATCCATGATCTCCCGTTTTTTTTGGTCCACTATCGTAAAGAGATACGGCGGCAGTCTTTTTAGCCTGTTTGCCTCGTGTATCATAGCAACTCCTTGGTTAGTGACGTGTCATTTGGCGCCCTTTTAGGGACGTGCCACTTAGGGACACTCCGCTTTTACCATGCTACCATATATACGCAATATTGCGCCCTTCGTCGTTAGCCTATTTCGGCCAGCGGCTCGCCCACTTTTACCTTGTCGCCTTCGCCGCGAAAGATATTCTTTATGACCCCTGATTCCGGCGCGGGCACATTAAAGGTGGCTTTATCGGTAGCCAGCTCGACGAGGTCGTCGCCTTTGTTGACGCTGTCGCCTTCCGCAAAATGCCAGAATGACACGACCGCCTCTTCTATCCCCTCCCCCAATTCCGGAAGTATGACTTTTTTCATGTTAATAAAGCCTCCGCCATGTAAGAGCTTCTTACAAAAGGGCCGCTGGCCACTTTTTCGATACCGAGATCTAGCGCCTTTTGTTTTAATGCTTTGAAGCCCTCGGGCCTGATAAAGTCTTTCACCTCCAGCCGGGAGCCTCTCGGCATCAGATACTGGCCTATTGTCAAATGGGTACAGCCGGAGTCTCTTAAATCGGTCAGGAGCCTTTCGATCTCGCCGGATCTCTCGCCCAGGCCGACCATAAAGCCGCTTTTTATGACCGCTTTTTTTCGCGAAGAAGCATACCGCAGCACTTCAAGCGAGCGGCGGTAATCGTACTCAGGCCTTATCGCCGCGAAAAGTCTTTCCACCGCCTCCATGTTATGCGAAAATACATCCGTCCCCGCGTCCAATACCCTGTCTATGGCGCTTCGTGAGCCGTTAAGGTCCGGCACCAGCGTTTCCACTGTAACGGCGGGCGAACGTTTTTTTATCATACGGACGACCTCCGCATAATGCCCCGACCCCCCGTCGGCCATATCGTCCCTGGCGACAGAGGTGATGACGACGTATCTTAATTTAAGACGGCAAACCGCCTCTGCAATCGCAGCAGGCTCTTTAGGATCTATTTCCGAGGGCCGCCCGCTATGGATCGCGCAAAAGTGACAATTCCTCGTGCAGATGTTTCCGAGTATCAAAAAGCTCACGTTTCCGGCAGAGTGGCACTCCCCTATATTCGGGCATCTCGCGTTTACGCAGACGGTCTCGATCGACATCGATTTCAAATATGAACTCAGCCCCCTTACGGCTTCGCGGTCAGGCAGTCGCTTGTTGAGCCATGAGGGCATTCGAACGGCGCGTCTCTGAGCGCTCAAAGCCGAACACCTCGCAACATTTTTGTATTAATATGTTTTTTAAAGGTCCGATCTCGATCTCTTTTTTTAATATCCCCTGAAGGCTGTTTACCCTCAGGTCATCTATACCGCAGGGCTTTATCATGGAAAAATAACTCAGATCCACATTGGCGTTTATGCTGAAGCCGTGGAACGTGACCCAATTGCTTACGCCGATCCCTATAAAGCCTATTTTTTCTCCGCCGGTCCATAGGCCCGTGTATTTTTTCCCCCCGTCCGCCTTGAGGCCGTACTCCGATATTATCAGCTCCAGAACGCGCTCTAAATTTTTTATATAAAGCCGGATATCTTTCGCATGCCTGCGTAGATCAAGTATCGGATATGCCACAATTTGCCCCGGTCCGTGAAAGGTTATGTCCCCGCCCCTGTCGACATCTATGACTTCGATGCCTCTTTTTTTTAAAGTTTGTCCGCTTGCGTATAGATTTTTCCTCGAGCCGGTCCTGCCTATAGTGAACACAGCGGGGTGTTCCGCGATCAGGAGGCGGTCTTCCGAGGCCGCCCGTTTTTTTTCTTCCAATATATCCCGTTGCGATATATAGGCGTCTTTGTATGAAAGAACGCCCAGATCGATTATTTCGATCGTCTTCATCACCATTATATGCCGAGCTTGCTTATAGTGTTTCGTGCATGCTCCGCGGCGATACCAAGCTTGCCTCTCTCTTCCCCTGTCAGCTCGAGTTCTACTATTTTTTCCATGCCCTCGCGGCCCAGCATGACCGGGACGCCGATAAAGATGTCTTTGTAGCCGTATTCCCCGTCTACATAGACGGATGCGCACAGCGTCAGGTGCTCATTGTTCAGTATGGATTTGACCATGGAAAAACACGCCGCGGCGGGGGCAAAAAACGCGCTGCCCGTTTTTAACAATGATACTATCTCGGCGCCTCTGTTTTTCGTCCTTTGCTCTATGAGGCTTTGCCTTTCCGGATCGAAAACGGTTTTTAGGGGTTTACCCTGCGCCTTTGAATGGGCGAATAGGGGCACCATGTTTGTGTCGTGGGTCCCTATGACGACGGTATCGACCTCCGCCTTCGGTATATGGAGTTCATCCGCCGCCTGATTAGAGCACCGCGCCGAATCAAGCATGCCCGCCATGCCGATTATCTTGACCCGGTCGAAACCGGTCACTTTATAGGCGAGATAACTCATGGCGTCCAGCGGATTGGTCACCACTATGACGACGGATCCGGGCGCGAATTCTTTTATTTTCAGAGAGACATCCTTTATCACTTCCCCGTTTTTCTTCAAAAGATCATCGCGGGACATCCCGGGTTTTCGGGGGAAGCCGGCCGTTATGACGATTATATCGGAATCCCTTATCTCTGAGTAATCCGAAGTACCTTCGACGAGTTTTTCATATCCTAAAATCGAAGAAGCGTCCTGGAGGTCGCACGCCTTGCCTTTTGCCAGGCCTTCGTTGATATCGAGCAGCAGGACGTGGGCCAGGTTATGTTCAAGAATGAGCTGGGCCAAAGTCGAGCCTACGCTGCCCGCTCCTACGATACTTACTTTATTATCATTTTTTCCTATTTTCATTTCAGCCCTTTTTCCGTTTGATTTCGCTGATTATTGCGTCAGCCATCTCTTTTGTGCCCACGGCGGTAGGGTCGTTTCTATCATCCTTAAGGTCATAAGTGACGGAATCGCCCTTCGCGATGACCGCCGCCACGGCAGACTCCAAGAGCCGAGCCTTCTCATGCTCGTTTATATGGTCCAGCATCATGACAGCCGAAAGTATCATGGCGGTCGGGTTTACCTTGTTTTTGCCCTTATATTTAGGGGCGGCCCCGTGCGTCGGCTCAAAAAGGGCGGTTTGATCTCCTATATTCGCTCCGGGCGCTACGCCCAGCCCGCCTACAAGGCCCGCGCACAGGTCCGAGATTATGTCCCCGTAGAGATTCGGAAGCACCAGGCAATCGTAAAGCTCCGGCTTCTGGATAAGCTGCATGCTCATGTTGTCCACTATCCTGTCTTCGAATTCTATCCGCCCGTCGTATTCCTTGGCCACATCTCTCGCGCACTCAAGAAAGAGTCCGTCGGTGTATTTCATTATATTGGCCTTATGGACCGCGGTGACTTTGCGCCTCTTGTTCTTTAATGCGTATTCGAACGCAAAGCGCACTATCCTTTTTGAGCCGAAGGCGGAGATCGGTTTTATGCTGATCCCGGAATCCTTCCGTATGTCTTTTTTGGAGGCCTTCTTGACCGCATCTATGATATCGCCTGTCTCTTTTTTGCCTTTTTCGAATTCTATGCCGGCATACAGGTCCTCGGTATTTTCCCTGATCACTACGAGGTCTATGTTTTCGTATCGTGATCTTACGCCCCGATATGATTTACAGGGTCTTACGCATGCGTAGAGGTCCAGTTCCTTCCTTAGCCTTACGTTGATACTTCTGAACCCTCTGCCTACGGGCGTGATTATAGGGCCCTTTATCGCGACCTTATTTTACGGCAGGTATCGCATTAATGAATCCGACAGCA